>JAEUMW010000119.1 GCA_016791345.1 Betaproteobacteria bacterium
CATCGCTTACGCGAAAGTCGACGTTACGGGAAGTCGAACGGTCGCATTGGCTTCGTCGACCTGTTCTCGCCCATGCCTGCGCACAACACTACCGAGGCATCGCTGCAGGATCGTGACGGGCCGAACAGCCTGTCGAGCGGCGGGAATGCTTGCATGTTTTCGTGCCGGTCGCATGTGCTAATCTCGACAATCGAGGACTTGGAACGGGTCGAGTTGCGATAGCGCATCCAGGAATAGGGTTTTGCGCTCGATAGACATGCTAGGCACGGATGGAGAAGTGAAGCAATCCGCCGCGGCGTCTGGGTGGACGGCGGCGTTAGCGGGCGCCACCGAGCAATGGACCCAGCGTGTGGGCGCCTTGAGCTTCGTGCCCGGATTGCTGCGGCAGCTGGGTGTCGCTCCGGAGCCCTTGCTCGCCAGTGGCGGGCTGGCGCCGACAGCGCTCGATCATCCGGACAACAGGGTCCCCTATTCCGCCGTTGGCCGGCTCTTTGCCGAATCGGCACGCCGGGCCGGCCGACCGGAGTTCGGGCTGCTGGCGGGGCGGCTGTGGACCCTCGAGCACATGGGGCTGGTTGGCCAGCTCATGCGCCATTCCCCTACGCTCGGGGACGCGCTGCGTACTCTCAGCGTTTACCATCGCCTGAACAGCGAAGGTGGCGCGGTGTTTCTGAGAAGGGATGGCGACACAGTCACGCTCGGCTACGCGATTTTTCAGCCCAGGCTCGAGGGAGTAGGACACCTCTACGACGGCGTCATGGCGTGTGGCTGCAACTTCGTTCGCGAGCTCGTCGGCGCACACTGGCGTCCGCTTAGGGTTTTGCTGGCGCGGGCGCAGCCAGCCGATTCGCGGCCGTATCGGGAGTTCTTCCGCGCGCACGTTCGGTTCAACAGCGACCACACCGGGCTGCACATTTCCGCGCATCTCATGGATCGACCCCTGGCCGGGGCCGATCCGCACGTCCTGCGCGCCCTGCAGGCTCAGATCGACGCGGCGACCGCGGCGGACCTCGTCGTGCGGCTACATCGTGCACTGCGCCTTCTGCTTCTTTACGGCGACAGCTCGGGCGACCATGTCGCCCAGCAGCTCACGATGCACCGGCGAACGCTCAACCGGCGGCTGCAGGCGCAGGGCACCACGTTTCAGGAGGTCCTCGATGGCGTGCGCTGGGAGATCGCCCGTCAACTGCTGGCGAATACCTCTGTTTCTCTGCACGAGGTAGCTGCGGCGACGGGCTACGCGGACACCAGCACCTTCGTGCGCGCGTTCCGCCGCTGGAGCGGCGGCACGACTCCGGCTAAGTGGCGAGACGACCAGGGGACGCAAACAGCGTTGAGAAGCTAGCGCCGAGCCTGTCCCAGGAGCAGCGCGAGCGGCACCAGCACGATCACCTGGACGAGGAAAAACACCGCGGCAAATGCCGCGATGTCGACTCGCCCGAATGCGGCGACGGCAAGCAGACTCGCGACCGCCATGTTGCGCGCAGGAAAACCGAACAGGAGTGCGCGTCGCTCCGTGACTTCGTCCGATGCGAACCGACCGAGCAGCCACCCCGCCGCGAGCAGCACGCCAGTGAACAGCGCCGCGGTCTGCAGCAGGAAGACGAGCTGATCCCGGATCAGCGTTATCTGATCCGTAATGATGAACGCGACCACCAGGGCCACTGCCAGCAAAGCTAGCCCGCGTAGCTTCGATTCGTGCCGCGCGACCCAGGACGGCACGAAGTGGCGGACGGCCATGCCGACCAGCACCGGCAGCAGCAGCCCGATCACCGTTTGCTGCAGCATCTTCGCAGCGGGAAGAGTGAAGGCCGCCGATTCCCGCAAAGCAAACCAGTGCGCGAGCGACGCCAACAGCGGCGTAGCTATGGCAGCCCCGAGACTGCTGATGGCGGTGAGCGTCACGGCGAGCGCCACCCGGGCGCGCGCGAGCAGCGCATAGTAATTCGATATCGCCCCAGGCGGCGCGGCCGCGGCGAGTATTACGCCCATCGCAAGGACCCCTGGCAGGTTCAGAACCTTGACCAGCGATACCGCGACCGTCGGTGGCAACAGCCATTGTCCCGCGAGGGCGATGAGGGTCACGCGCGGGTGTCGCGCCACGTTCGCGAACTCGGCGCGCGTCAGGCTCAGGCCGACCACGAACATGGTGAAGACGACCAGCAGCGGTAACGCAACGCCGAGGACGAGGTTCATGCCCGGCGCACCTTGGTCAACGCATCTTTCTTCCCCGGCCAACGCGGCTTTTCAGGCGGGGCACCGTGCCCGCCGGTCACTTGCCGAGCGTCGCGCGCAGAGTCTTGACCATCGACGCGGTTGCGTTTGGCGCCGATTTGTTGCCCCAACTCGTGCGCAGGTAGTTCGCGACCTCGGCGACTTGCTGATCGTCGAGCTGCGTCGCGAAAGAGGGCATCGGAACGTAATTGTTCTGCGCCGGGATCCCGCTGAGGATGACCTTGATGATGTCCGCCGGATCGGGCGCGATCACCGCCCCGTTGCCGGCAAGCGGTGGAAACACGCCGGGCACGCCGCGGCCCTTAGGCTGATGGCAGCCGCTGCAATGGTCGACGTATAGCGCCGCCCCCTGCTTTCTTGTCGGGTCGGGTCCCGCCTTCGCGGTGCGCAGCGAAGAATCCGGCGGGATCGATTTCAGGTACTCGCCCATCGCCTTGAGGTCCGCATCGGTCATGTAGCTCGTGCTGTTGCGCACGACTTCTGCCATCGGACCGAGCGCCGTCGTCTTGCCCTTGTAGGT
Source organism: Betaproteobacteria bacterium (assembly GCA_016791345.1). Classification (NCBI taxonomy): domain Bacteria; kingdom Pseudomonadati; phylum Pseudomonadota; class Betaproteobacteria; species Betaproteobacteria bacterium. Next base: position 2,756 of record JAEUMW010000119.1, read on the forward strand.
GCCTGTCTTCAGATAGGTCGCGATCTCATCCGCGGTCCATTC
>JAEUMW010000120.1 GCA_016791345.1 Betaproteobacteria bacterium
AGTGGGCGTGGGGTTTCTCTTGCGGCAGACGCGCCGGGAGCGCATGAAGCAGCCCGACCCCATTCAGACGTGGGAAGCGGAAGGCGGCGCCGTGCCTGTGGCACCAAACCGCACCGCCGCTCAGGTCGAGCCATCCGCTGCGTCGTAGGGATCGAACTCATACGTCGGTGAAAGGCCGTCGCGCAAAGCATTCGTCGATCGTGCACTGTAGAATGTTTCGGTCCCCGCCTGTTGGCTTGGGACTTGCTCTTCGCGCGCTCATGCTGCGCCCGGCCTATCTCACCATTCTCGACGTCGCCCATCGGTGGCACGGTCTCACCGTTCCCCGCGCATCCCGCGGCACGCTGCCGCCGGTGGTGCGCATGACGGCGGCGATGCTGCTGCAGGCCATCGTCGATGCGCGGCTTGCGGTCTACGAATCTCACGCGCACCACGCGCGCAAAGCAAGGCGCAGCGGCATGGAAGTGTTCGGCTTGGACGAGATCGAAGAGACCCCCGTCGCGCTGGCGGCGATGCACGCATCCGGCAGATTCGACCCGGATGTGCTTGCGCACTATCGCCTGTGCGTCGATGAAGTTTACGTGTGGGCGGTGGGCGAAGGTTTTCATCCACCCGCCGCCTGCCAGCCGTCGTGGGCAAACACCCCGCGTGCAGCCACGCGCGTTCGCCGGCCGCCGCGCCCGGAAGCCGACCACAAGCGGACGTGTCAGACCATCGCGAAACACCGCTGGACGCTAGACGACCGCATCGGCGTGAGCGAAATGGCGCGGGATACCGCCATCCAGATGGAGGGCAACGGTCGCCTCTACCGCGAAACGACCGTGCGCCGCTGGCTGGCGGAAGTCGCCCCCACGGCGCTCAGAACGCGATCACGGTCGCGCAGTCCGGCACTCTAGCTGCGCCCCTCTCCCCCTACCGGGGAATCCCGGCGTAGATCCACAATCGCCGCCGTTCCCGGCACTCCTTGCGCTTTTCTCGTCCCTTCACTTCAGGACGAAGGACAGCAGCCAGATGATCAGGAACGAGAAAAGCGAGATCACGATGGTAGCTGTGGAATAGACTTTCAGGGTCGAGTCCGGGGAAATATCCGAGAACTTGGTGATCACCCAGAAGTAGGAATCGTTGGCGTGCGAGATCATCATCGAGCCCGCACCGATCGCCAGCAGCGCAAGTGTGCGCCCCATGTCGCTGTCCAGCCCGAGCGGCGCCAGCATCGACGCAACGATGGACGCCGTGGTGATGGCCGCCACGGTCGATGAGCCCTGCGCCGTTTTCAGAATCGCCGCGAGCGCAAAGGGCACAAGCAGACCCAGACTCGACGTCGACAAGAGTCCCGACACCTGATCGCCGATTCCAGTGGCCTTGATCACGGCGCCGAACGCGCCACCTGCCGCCGTAATGGCCAGAATGGGGCCGGCCTTGTCGATCGCCTCGGAGAACATGTCGTTGATCTGCCCGAAGTTCTCACGTGGCACGAGCAACAGCGCGAGCCCGACGCCGATCAGCAGTGCGATCACGGGATCACCCAGGAACTTCACGACGGTCATGACGGGTGCTGAGAGAACACTGGGCATCAGCGCCAGGAATGAGGCCAGCATGATCAGCAGCAGGGGCAGGACGACCGGAAGAAACGATCCGACCGTACCGGGAAGCTTTCGCTGAGAGAGATCCTCTGGCTCTGACGCGGCATCTTCGCTGCCGGCGAATCGCCTCGACATCACTTTGACCCAGAGATAACCGACCAGCGTCGTCGGCAGCGCAATCAGCACGCCGATGAGCACGAGATTGCCGAGCGACCCGTTCATGATGCCGGCTGCAGCGGTGATCCCCGGATGCGGCGGAATCAGACAATGCAGCGTGTAGAGCGCCACCGCCAGCGAACCGGCCATGCGCACGATGGACATGCCCGACGCTCTGGCGAGCGACTTGTTGAGTCCTGAAAGCACGATGAAACCGGAGTCGCAGAAGATCGGCAGCCCCGCCATGAAGCCGGTGATGGTGATCGCCCGCGCCGCCTTCGCCTTTCCCGTGAGCGTCAGTATGTAGTGCGCCATGGCGTAGGTGGCGCCCGTCTTGTCCAGAATGACGCCGATGGTCGTCCCGAAAAGGATGATGAGGCCGATCGCCATCAGCGTGTTGCCGAAACCGGTTTTGAGCGTCGGCACGACCTTGTCGAGCGACCCTGTGGTCAGCGCGAGTGCCAGTGCCACCAGCACCAGCGCGAAGAAGGCGTTGAACTTGAACCGCGAGGTAAGAAGGATTACGCAGACAATGCTGACAAGGACAAGAATCGCTGTTGTCATTTTAGTTTCCCAAGCGTGCTGGCGGATCGAGATCGGCTGCTGCAACGGCGACTGCACGTGCGACTCGGGACCTGTCGCCGCCTGTGCTCACCTCCACCGTCTGCCGGAATGTATCCGCGAGTGCGGATGGGGTCAATCGAGCAGTTCGTGTTTCAGGCTGCTGCGCGCGATCGCGACGGCCAGATGATCAGCGGTGCTGCGAGCCCGACCGCTATGGCAGCAGTCATCAGCACGCACGACAGATAAAGCGAGAGCGTTTCCGCGACCAGAGTCGGTGCAGCGTGAGCACCGGCAGCAACGATCTCCAGACTCCCGACAACCGCGCGAAACGCAAACGATCCGGGAACCATTGCGACCACACCCGGAAAGGCGAAGGTGGCGGCCGGCGCCCGGAAGCGGCGCGCGAAGATCTGCGCGAGGAAGCCGACGGCAAGCGCGCCCACCAGCGTCGCAGCCACCATTTGCACGCCAGCGTGCATGAGCAGCGTGCGCAGCGCGTGACTGGCGACACCGCACACCAGACACGCCCACGCGATGCGGGGCGGCACGCCGAACAGCGCCGCGTATCCCACCGCGGCGAGCGCCGAGAAGAGCGCATCGATGGCGACCGGCAGCGGCGCCATCGGTGCATCCACCGGAATGCGCACGCCGGTGATCACCATCGCACCATAGAGACCGAACGCGATCGCGACCGTCACCATCGCACCGAAGGCGAGTCGCGCGAGGCCCACGCTCACGTGATTGCGGATGAGATCCTGCACGCCATTGATGAGCGGGACGCCGGGCACGATGATCATGCCGGGCGCCACCAGGCACAGCGCGGGTGATCCCGCCCAGCCGAACAGTACACCGAGGCCGCCGACGCTGCCGCTCACGAGTGCCGCCGCGAAGGGAATGAAGACGAGGTTGAAGTCGCGCCGGGCAAGTTCCTGGCGCAGCCACATGCCGACCGAGCCGGCCACCCAGACGACGCCGAACGTCCCCCAGTCCGCGCCGAACAGCCGCGCCAGACTGGCGGCCGTCAGTCCCATCGCGACGACGACGATCCAGCGTGAGTAGAACGCGGGTGCGTGCTCGATGCGTTCAAGCTCGGTCGACACCCAGGCGAGATCACGTCCGTCCGTTTCGACCGCGGCGAGGATGCGATTCACGGAAGCGACCGCGCCCAGACCCACGTTCATCGCCGGCACGCGGTGGCCGACCTTGGTGCGCCACGCATTGTCGAGCGCGACCGTCACGATCACCGCCTCATAGTTCACCACCACGCTCGCCTCGCCACCGAAGGCTTGCGCGAAGCGCGTGACTGCTGCCTGCACCTCGGCGGTATCGTCGCCGTTTGCAAGCAGCAGGCGGCCGATCTTCAGCGCGAGATGCGCGACCTCGTCGGTCGTAACTGCCGTGGCAACGGGGCCGCTCACGCGGTGCCGGAATAACGCGGACGGTAGGCGGTCGCCCGCACGTGCGCCGCAATGTCGGCCGGCCGCGCCACGCGCGCGAGACCCTGGTCGAAAGCGTAGGTGGCCACCTTCACCGCCACGTGCAGCGACGCGTCGAGGATCTGGCTCTGCGGCGGGTAGATGAGGCCGGAGGCGAGATCCGCGTCCGTCACCTGCTCGGCCACCGCGTGCGCCGCGACGATGAACATCCGCTCCGTCACCCGTTTCGCCTCGGTCGCGAGCACCGCCATGCCGAGCGCGGGGAAGATGTAGAAGTTGTTGCCCTGACCGGGAATGAACTTGCGACCGCCCACCGTCACCGGCGGGAAAGGGCTGCCGCTCGCGAAGATCGCGCGCCCCTGCGACCACGTGTACGCCTCCTCGGCCGTGCATTCGGAGCGCGAGGTCGGGTTCGAATAGGGGAAGACGATGGGGCGCTCGTTGATCCGCGCCATCGCCTCGATCACCTGCTGCGTGAAGAGTTTCGGCACGGTGCTGACACCGATGATGCCGGTCGGACGGATCGCCTCGACCGCCTCGACGAACGTGCCGATCGGGGCGTGATCGTGCACGAACGGCTTCTGGAATTCGGCGATGTCGGTGCGTGAGCTCACCATCAGGCCGTTCACGTCGAAGAGCCAGTTCCGCGAGCGCGCCTCGTCGATCGGGATGCCTTGCATCGCCATCGCCTCGCTGACGAGTTCCGCGATGCCGGTGCCCGCCGATCCGCCGCCCAGGAACAGGAAGCGCTGCTCCGTGAGCTTCTGCCCCGAGATGCGCAGTCCGCCGAGGATGCCCGCCAGCGCCACCGCCGCCGTGCCCTGAATGTCGTCGTTGTAGGTGCAGATGCGGTCGCGATAGCGCGCAAGGATCGGCACGGCGTTGATGTTGGCGAAATCCTCCCACTGGATGCAGCACTTTGGATACATCTCCTGCACCGCCTGCACGAACTCGTCGATGAACGCGTCGTACTCGGCCCCGCGCACCCGCGGCTGGCGCAGGCCGAGATAGAGCGGGTCCTCGAGCAAGGCGTGGTTGTTGGTGCCGACGTCGAGCGTGACCGGCATCGTGAGCTGCGGCGGCACGCCTGCGCAGGCCGTGTAGAGCGCGAGCTTGCCGACGGGAATGCCCATGCCGCCGACCCCCTGATCGCCCAGGCCGAGGATGCGCTCGCCGTCGGTCACGACCATGAAGCGGATGTCCTTGAGCGGCCAGTTGGCGAGCAGCTCGCGCACCCTGCCCCGGGCGGTGATCGGGATGTACATGCCGCGCGTGGCGCGGAAGATGTGATCGAACTTCTGGCAGGCCTCGCCCACCGTGGGCGTGTACACGAGCGGCACGTAGGTGGCAGGGTCCGCCATCACCACCGCGTAGAAGAGCGTCTCGTTGCGCGCCTGCAGATCGGAGAGGAAAAGGTATTTCTGCAGGTCGTTGTCGAGCACCTGCATCTGGGTGTGCACGCGCGCAATCTGCAGGTCGAGCGTGTCGACCATCGGCGGCAGCAGACCCTCGATGCGCAGCGCCTTGCGGTCGGCGGCGGGAAAGGCCGTGTCGCGGTTCTGATGCGGGTCGTGCAGCAGGGCGTATCCCGTCAACCCTGGTGCGGTTGTGTCGGACATGGCGGACGTGCTCCTCTTCGCAGGTCTAGTCGTGCGCGACGTACGGGTGGACCATCTTCGCGGGGTCCACCACGCGGTCGAACTCCGCTTCCGTCACGAAGCCCAGCGCAAGGGCCGCGGCCTTCAGCGTGAGGTCGTTGTCCATTGCGTGATGGGCGATCTTCGATGCCTTGTCGTAGCCGATGACGGGCGCGAGCGCGGTGACCAGCATCAGCGAGCGCTCGACGTATTCCTGGATCTTCTTGCGGTTGGGCTTCGTTCCTTCGACCAGGAAGCGGCGGAAGTTGGCGCACCCGTCGGCCATCAGCGTGATCGAATGCGTGATGTTCGCGATTATGAGGGGCTTGTAGACGTTCATCTCCAGATAGCCGCCGGCCCCGCCCATGCCGACCGCCACGTCGTTGGCCATGACTTGCACCGCGAGCATCGTCAGCGCCTCGGCCTGCGTCGGATTCACCTTGCCCGGCATGATCGACGAGCCGGGCTCGTTCTCGGGAATGTGCAGTTCCGCAAAACCCGCGCGCGGACCGCAGGACATGAGCCGGATGTCGTTGCCGATCTTAAAGAGCGACACCGCCAGCGTGCGAAAGCTGCCGGACAGCTGCACCAGCGCATCGTGCGCGCCCTGCACCGTGAACTTGTTCGGAGCACTCACGAAAGGCAGTTTGGTCAGCGTGGCGATCTCGGCCGCAGCCGCCTCCGCGAAACCGGGCGCGGCATTGATGCCGGTGCCGACCGCCGTGCCGCCGAGCGCGAGGTGGTAGACGCTCTTCAGCGCATCCTGGATGCGCTCCACGTTGTCGCTCAGCATGCCCGCGTACCCGGACCATTCCTGCCCGAGCGTGATCGGCGTCGCGTCCTGCATGTGGGTGCGACCGATCTTGACGATGTCCTTCCACTCGTCCGCTTTCGCCGCAATGGCATCGCGCAGGGCGATCACCTCCGGCAGCAGGCGCCCGCTCGTGTTCACAGCAGCCGCGATGTACATCGCTGACGGGAACGAGTCATTGGAGGACTGCGACATGTTGACGTGATCGTTCGGGTGCACCGGCGTCTTGCTGCCGAGCGCAGTCCCGGCGAGCTGGCAGCAGCGGTTCGACACGACCTCGTTCACGTTCATGTTGAACTGCGTGCCGCTGCCCGTCATCCAGACGTGCAGCGGAAACATGTCGTGATGCTGCCCGGCGAGGATCTCGTCGCACACCTGCACGATGAGACGGTGCGCCTCGTCGTCGAGCCGTCCGCCGGAGTGGTTGGCGTTGGCCGCGGCCTTCTTGAGGACGGCGTAGGCGGTGATCATTTCGCGCGGAATGAGGTCGTGGCCGATGCTGAAGTGCTCCAGCGAGCGCTGCGTCTGCGCGCCCCAGAGCTTGTCGGCAGGCACTTCCACGACGCCGAGACTGTCGGTTTCCTTGCGTACTTCGCTCATCTGCTTTGGCTCCTCCAGAGCATTCGTTGCCGCGGCCACCATGCCACGTGGGTTATCGGAAACTCGTTGCCTGCGCCCCGGGACCGGCTCGCGAATCTATCGCCCGATCGAACTGCGGTCAATCGCATCCGTTGTTGCGGCGCGGGCGGGAAGCGGCGTGCGATCCCGTCACGGGCGCCTTATGCGCAACCGCGCGAGCCCGCCCTGTGGCAAGCCGTCGCACAGGAGCAGCAGGTCGTAGTCGCCGTCGTGCGCGCCGAGCACGGCCAGCCCTTCGGGCTTGCCGGTGCCCGCTGCGAACTCTGCCAGCCGTTGCGGACGGGCCGCGTCGCTGTCGGTGCTCTGGTCGACGCCGTCCCAGAAGTAGAGGCGATACGATCCGTCGCCATCGCCCACCGGCCCCGCCAGGATCAGGAAGCCGCCCTCCACGGCCGCCATGTCGCGGATGCCGCGCCCGTCGAGGCGCACGTAGCGCACCTGTGCGTCGCCCGTGAGATCGTCCCAGCGCGTCGTCAGCACGGGGACGAGACCA
>JAEUMW010000121.1 GCA_016791345.1 Betaproteobacteria bacterium
GGAGGAAGCGGCCAACGCGCTACGCGCGACCCGTGCCCGGTGATCGGGTGCAGTTGGACACGATGAAGGTTGCGCCAGGCGTCTATCAGTACACTGCTGTCGACGATTGCTCGCGTTTTCGGGTGCTCGCGGTGTACCCGCGACGCACAGCCGCCTTTTGCCTTACGTTCTTGGCCCGCGTCGTCGAGGAGATGCCGTTTCCGATCCAGCGCGTCCAGACCGACCGCGGCGGCGAGTTCATGGCCGAGAAGGTCCAGCGCTGGCTGAAGTCGCACGCCATCAAGTACCGACCTATCCCACCGCGCTCACCGCACCTGAACGGCAAGGTTGAGCGATCGCAAGCAACCGATCTGCAGGAGTTCTGGACGCGCCACGACCCGAAGGATTCGGAGATCGCGAGGCGGATAGAGGAATGGCAGTTCGACTATAACTGGCGTCGCCCTCATGGTTCGCTAGGTGGCAAGACCCCGATTGATCGCGTCTGCGAACTCGGCCAAGCGATCCCCTTGCTCGAAGAGGTTGCCGCGGCCTACGACGGCAGCGAAGAGAGGATTCGGCAGCGAAACTACACGATCGATCAGGCACTGAGCGCCATATGGGCAGCGCGCAAGCAGGACCAGAAAGCTGCCGGCGCGTCACGGCGGACCTTACATGGTCAGTAAAGGGAGTCAGATCCAGAACGTCGAAGAAAATCGTCAGAAAAAAGTGAAAGGATGTCTGTGTAACTCACACCGTATCAAATTTCGATGTCGCTTGACACCTGTGCCTGCGCACGTGGAATCCCGAAGCGACCCGCCTGCGGGCTGATTGGCAGAGCCCGCTCCACCTTGGCCTACCAGTTGCGGCAACCGGCCACGGCCGTTGCCGCCGCGTGCAGCCAATCACGTCTGGACCTACGACTTCGTCTTCGACGCCTGTGCCAATGGCCAGCAGATCAAGTGCCTCACTGTGGTCGACGAGTTCACCCACGAGTGCCTGGCGATCGACGTGGCAGGCTCCATCCGCTCGCGGCGCGTCATCGACGCACTCGCCCGTCTGATCAGCGTGCACGGTGCCCTAGCGTATCTGCGTTCTGACAGCGGCCCGGAGTTCGTGAGCCAGGCGATCCTCAAGTGGCTCATCGAGAACCGCATTGACACCGCCCTGACCGATCCCGGGAAGCCTTGGCAAAACAGAACGAATGAATCGTTCAACGGTAAGTTCCGCGACGAGTGTCTGAGCCGGGAATGGTTTCGCAGTCGCCGCGAAGCCAGCATCATCATCGAAGCGTGGCGCAAGCACTACAACGCCGTGCGTCCGCATATGAGCTTGAACTACTTGACCCCCCGACCGAATTCAAGCAGCACCATCAGTCCATGCCAGTCCCTCAACCCTGAGCCATGTCCAAGGAATAGCGCATTCAAAATTTCCAGGGCAGGTCAGTCGGACGAAGTACACTTCCACAAAATCAGTCTCTAGCCTCGCCCGTATCCGTAGGGATTCAAAGACTGCCAGCGCCATGTATCCCGGCACATCTCCAATAGCGCTCTCTTCGCCTGCCAACCGAGCTCGGCTTCGGCTTTTCTCGGATCCGCAAAGCAACTCGGTACGTCGCCGGCACGGCGACCCGCAAACCGATAAGGAATCGATTTTCCCGTCGCCGTTTCGAACGCGTGGATGACCTCAAGCACGCTGCATCCACGGCCAGTTCCGAGATTAAAGGTAGCTAACCCGGAAATCTGGGTTAGCTTTGCTAATGCCGCGACATGCCCTTCCGCTAGATCGACAACGTGAATGTAATCACGCACCCCAGTACCGTCGGGCGTTGGGTAATCGCTTCCCCAGACGGATAGATATTCTCGTCGCCCGATCGCCACCTGGCTTATGTATGGCATCAGGTTATTGGGAATCCCCGTGGGATCCTCCCCGATCAGCCCGCACTCGTGCGCACCGACGGGATTAAAGTATCTCAGTACCGCTATACGCCACGAAGCCCCCGTACCCGCAAGATCGCGCAGCATCTGTTCGATCATCACCTTGGTCTGACCGTACGGATTGGTTGCTGCAAACGGGGCATCCTCTCGTATTGGAACAGTCGTCGGTTGGCCATATACGGTTGCCGATGAACTGAAAACGATCTGTTCGACGCCATGTCGCTGCATGGCGTGGAATAACGCAATGGAACCGCCGACGTTGTTATCGTAATACTCAAGGGGCTTGGCCACCGATTCCCCAACGGCTTTGAGCCCTGCAAAGTGCACGACAGCTGTCACACGGCGCGTTCCGAAGGCCCTATCCAATGTATCTGGATTACGAATGTCACCGTGAAAAAATGTGATAGACCTGCCCGTCAACCGTGACACGCGGTCAATCGCCTCATAGGAACTGTTTCGTAAGTCATCGATGACAACGACGTCATAGTCAGCCATTAAAAGTTCTACGCAGGTGTGTGATCCAATGTAGCCTGCTCCCCCAGTCACCAGAATGCACGTCATTTAGCTGATTTTCCGTTACTTGTGTGTGGTAGACATCTGAGGTGGAATTTGCTGTGCTCTCAGGCGGTGATCCGCGCCAATAGATTCTCATGTTCTGTGCCTTTACGCCATCCGTGACAGAGTGAACCTTGCCCCGGTTTCACGTACATCAGATCGTTGGTAGTTTTCTGGTGGACGGAGAAAGGAAATGGCTAAGAGAGAGGCGGTGGCGAACCGGCATACACGGGTGAGTTCAAGGTCGAGGCGGTGCGACTGGCCGAGTCGATTGGAAGCAATCAGGCAGCCAAGCGGCTGGGTATCCCGGAATCGAGTTTGTCCAACTGGGTCAGGCGCGCTCGGGCGGGGAGGCTGAAAGCAGACGACGGGACAGCGCCGACGAGGCGCCCGGCGACGGAACTGGAAGCCGAGAACGCCCGCTTGCGCCGGGAGCTTGCCAGCGGAAAGCTTGATCTGGAGATCGTAAAAAAAGTGGCGGCGTATTTCGCGAAGGAGTCGCGGTGAAGTACGCCTGGATTGAGAAGCATCAGACTTCGCCAGCCGCTTACTTTCAAACAGATCCTGGCCGATCACTTGAGTGCACGTGCCCCACGCAAGCAAGGAAAATCCAGGCGGTGAGGAAAGGAAATGGCGAACTATCGGCCGAGCCCAGCTGGTAAGGAAAACCCGGGTCGAAATGCTTTCAGGCGTTGCCTTGCGCGCCGAAATGACCGAGCAAGGCCACCTGCACCAGCTGGGCGACGGACTTCACTTCCAGCTTTTCCATGATGTGGGCGCGATGCACTTCGACCGTCTTGACGCTGATCACCAGGTCCTCGGCGATGACACGACTCGGCTTGCCGGCCATGACCTGTTCCAGCACTTCACGTTCGCGCGGCGTGAGGGAAGCGAGGCGATACGCGACCCGGTGCTGCTCGTTAAGTCGTCGGCGCTGCTCGCCGTAGCGCGCGAGACACTCGCGAACCAGAAGCAGAATCCGACTGTAGTCGAACGGCTTCTCGATGAAATCGACGGCACCTGCCTTGACCGCCGCAACGGCCTGCGACACGTTGCCTTCGGCCGTGACGAAAACGATCGGTACGTCGACGCCGCGCGCCGCCAGATGCTTCTGCAGATCGAGACCGGACATGTCGGGCATGCGCAGATCGAGGACGACGCAGCCGGGGCGGCTGACACGCAGAGCCAGCAGGAAATCCTGCGCACAGCGAAAAACCTGCACGGGAATGCCGTTGCTCGAAAGCAGCCAGTGAAAAAGCTCGCGTGTGGATTCATCGTCGTCGACGACGAAGACTGCGGGCTGTTGGTTTGCCTCCGGTGTCGGCATGTGTCCGCTCGTGGCAGCCCCGGGTAGGGGAGTCGAAGGGTCTCTCGCGATAATTCTAGTTACCGGGAGGGGATCCTCCGGCGCGCCTGACGGGCGGGCCAAGGGGCCTGAGGCGGACGCGGTACTGCACGAAACGGACGCTCCCGGGCTCCCGGATTTCTCGGGGGGCGCAGGATCGTTGCCGGTCGACACGCTCGAATGCGTCGGCATTCAGTATTTCACCCGTGCATAGAAAGTCTTTTCCGCTGCATCACGCGCATCCTTCAGGGTGCGCACCCCCTTCTCGGCGAGCAGGGGGATCATCTTCAGGAACGCCTCGCCGGTGACGATCGCATCGCCCAGGGCCGTGTGGCGACCGATAACGTTGATCCCGAGCCGCTCGGCGATGGCTTCGAGCTGGTGCGACTGGAGGTCCTGGTGCAGGACGGCCGACAGCAGCAGTGTATCGAGCACCGGTTGCGTGAACCGGACACCCGTCGATGCCTCCTTGAGCTGCAGGAAACGCATGTCGAAGGCGGCGTTGTGCGCCACGAGAACCGTATCTTCGCAGAACCGGTGGAACGCGGGCAGGACTTGCTCCGCTGTCGGATGCTCTTCCAGCATCGCCGGCGTGATTCCGGTGATCTTGATCGAATCCGCGGACATCGGCCGGCGCGGATTGATGAAGTGGTCGAAGGCTTCCTGCTGCAGCATGCGTCCGTTCAGGATGCGCACCGCGCCGATCTGGATGATCTCGTCGCCTTCCGAGGGGTCGAGGCCCGTCGTCTCCGTGTCGAAGACGGTGTAGGTGAGGTCCGAAAGCAGCCGGTCGTCCAGTTCATGCGACTGCCCCGGCTGGTGGAAGAGATCGAAATCATAGTACTCGGGGCGACTTGCGAGGGGCGCCGGACCCGTCCATGCCTGCTCGGCTTCGGCGAGCGGCAGCAGCAGGCGGAAGCACGAGGTCATCCGCGGGCGATCGAACTGATAGAACGCCTCGCCGCCGTGCCGCGCGACGACGTCGTTGAGCGAGAGGGGGCTGGCGAAGCCGCCGGCGGTGAACGGATCGTTCTCCAGGGCGAGGATCGTGTCGACGGAAAGAAAGCCCCCGGCCCAGAGAAGATCGAACTGCGCGAGGCGTCCTTCGCTGCGCAAGCGGAAACGCAGATCGCGAATGCGGATCTCTTCGCGCAACCGTGTGGCGAGATAGGTGATTGCCTGCACCAGCGTGTAACTGTCGACCTGCAGCCACAAGAGCGGGGCGACGTCCTCCGTGTTGGTTCTCAGGTCGAGACGGCTTTCCACGTTGCGCTGCACCGCCGAGATCAGGTCGCTGCCCAGCATCGGCTCCAGGCGCGCGCGACCCTTCACCGCATTGGCGTAGTCCGCCTCTTTCTGGTCGAGCAGGCCGCTGAGCTTCCCCGCCTCGTCGCTGATGATCTGCGTGAACTGGGTGCGCCGCTCGGGATCCATCTCGGGAAACGCCAGCATGTTTTCGACGGCGGCGCGGATCGTCGCCAGCGAAGCCCGCGTGCCTTGCGTCAGCGACTGCAGCAGGTCATCGCGCTGCCCCTCCATTTCCACCGAGCGCTTGATGTCCTCGACGGTCAGGACGAATCCGGAGATCTCGCGCTCCTGACCGAACACCGGCACCATCTGCGCGCGCACCAGCGTCCCGCTCGGTGACGTGGCGACGAAATTGGACAGCGGCCGCGCGTCGCCCTGGTCGATGCGGTAGCGCACGTTCTCCAGCGCGTGCACGACGAGATTGCGGTCGATCACGCCGAATACGGATCGTCCGAGCCCGACGAGCCCGGACAATGCCGAGTCGGCCCTGCCTTCACCGTTGCCGGACAGAAGCTGCTTCGCGCGCTGGTTGTAGAGGAGGATGCGGCCTTCGACATTGCAGACGAGCACGCTTTGCGTGAGCTCCGACATCAGTGCGGCAAGGAGGTTGCGCTCCTCCTCGAGTCCTGCGTTTGCCTGTCGGATGCGGGCTTCGACGTCCCGCTTGAGTTCCACGTGGCGTTCGGCGAAGGTGTTGACGATGCGGCCGAGTTCCCGGGTCTCCGCCGTCCCTGCGACCTCGACCCGATGCGCCGGGTTGGCCGTGAGCTGGATGCGGGCGCCTTCGATCAGCTGCAAGAGTGGCGTCACCTGGCTGCGCACGGCGAGCCGCGCCAGCAGCCCCGTCAATACGAAGAGGGCGAGAAAGACGACCAGCCCGAGGCCGATCGGATCCTCCACCGCAGCGGAAACCTGCGCACGCTGATCCTCGGGGATCTGCTGCGCGAGCAGGCCCACCACGCCTGCCAGAATGAGGATGAGGCCGACGAAGAGCGCGCCCCAGAGTACCGCGAACTTCGCCTTCGGCGTCATGCCGCCTCGCTGAGCAGCCGCTTCACCTGCTCGAGCAGATCCTGCGTGGAAAAGGGCTTGGTGATGTAGGCGTCCGCACCCAGGGCGAGCCCCTTCGCCACTTCGATGTCGCGCCCCTTGGCGGTGATCATCACGACCTTCATCGCGCTGACTTCCGGGTTCTCGCGGATCTTCTGGCACACCTCGTAGCCGCTTTTCAGGGGCAGCATGATGTCGAGCAGAATCAGGTCCGGCCGGAATTCGCCGACGAGACGAAGCGCCGCGTCGCCGTCGCCGGCCGTCTTGACCTCGTATCCGTTGCGCTGCATCAGGAACTCGAGCGAGATGACGATGTTGGGTTCGTCATCCGCGATCAGAATCTTCTTGGCCATCCTTTCCTCTTTCGGTTTTTTCTCGTTAAGGCGTTGCCAGGGACGGTGTGGCGACTGCTTGCCGCTGCTCCTGTGGCAGGGGCAGGGCGAAGGAGAAGGTTGCACCGCACCCAAGCTCGCTCTCCACCCAGAGCCGTCCGCCACAGTGTCCGACGATCTCGCGGCAGATGGGCAGGCCCAGACCCGTGCCCTGCGGTTTGTCGGTCAGCGTGTCTCCCACCTGGCGGAACTTCTCGAAGATGATCTCCTGGTCCTGCCGGCTGATGCCGATGCCATTATCGGTGACATCCACCCGGAGACAGGTCTCCTCCCGTCGGAGTGTGACCCGTACGCGTCCGGCTTCGCGGCTGCAGAACTTGCTCGCGTTCGACAGCAGATTGATCATCACCTGGATCAGCCGATCGCGGTCCGCCGGGATGCTCGGCACCGCCGGGGGCAATTCGACGTCGAGCGCGATGCCGCGATCACGGTAGAGCTGGCTCGTTGCGGCCACGGACTCCTCGATCACTTCCCGCAGATCGACGTCGACGACGTGCCACTCGGCCTTGCCCGACTCGATCTTGGCCAGGTCCAGCACCTGGTTGATGAGGCGGGTGAGGCGCTCGGATTCCTTGATCACGATCGTGAGAAAGCGGGTGCGCTCGGCTTCCTCGAGCTGCGGGTTGTCGCGGAGGATCTCCGAGAACGCACGGATCGAGGTGAGTGGCGTGCGCAGCTCGTGCGTGACGGTGGAGATGAAGTCGTCCTTGAGGCGATCGAGCTCCTTCAACCGCTCGTTGGCCGCGCGCAGCTCGGTAGTCGCCGCCTCCAGCTCGCGTGACTTTTCCTCCAGTCGATGGCTGTAGGCGATGACCTGCGAGGCCTCGTCGAGGATGCTCATGACCTCGTCGAGGCCGATCGGCTCCTCATCGACCACCGACGCCACCATGGCGCGCGCCGACGCCGCCCCGATCGCACCGGCGAGCTGCGTCTCGGCGAAATTCACCAGTTCCGCGTTTGCCTTCAGCTTTTGCTTGGATGGGATGCCTTGCTGGCGGGCATAGGCGTCAAACGCCTCGTGTGCCCGCGCCGGCCCGAGAAAGCGTCCGAGCAGTTCCTCCAGGGCGGCCACCGACGCCGTGCCGCGCCACAGCCGCGCCCACTCCGAGTTGGCGTTGCGGTCGAGCGCGTCGACGAAAAGCGATGCCTGCCGATGTTCCTCCACGCTCTGACGCCCGAGCAGCGAGACCGTGACATAGGCGCCGATGTTGAAGAGCATGCTCCAGATCATTGCGTGCGTGATCTGGTCCAGGCCGTCCAGACCGAGGAAATGCAAGGGCCGCAGGAGGGCGATGCCGAACGGTCCCTGCTCGATGAAGGAAAGCGCAATCCACCCCGACTTCGCGATCGCCGGAAGGAGGAGGGTGTAGATCCAGATCGCGAACCCTGCAGACATCCCTGCCAGGGCACCGGAACGCGTGCCGCCCTTCCAGAAGAGCCCGCCCAGGAGCGCCGGCCCGAACTGGGCGACGGCGGCGAAGGAGATGAGGCCGATGGAAACCAGCGCATAGGCCTCCCCCGCCAGCCGGAAATAGAGATAGCCGAGCAGCAGGATGGCCACGATCGCACCGCGGCGCACGGCGAGCAACAGGCGCGAGAGGTCGCGCGCTTCGTGCACGCCGAGCGCTCGCCAGCGCAGCAGGACCGGCATGACGAGGTCGTTGCAGACCATGGTCGAGAGGGCGATCGTTTCGACGATGACCATGCCGGTGGCCGCCGACAGCCCGCCGACGAAGACCAGCAGGGCGAGACCTTCCCAATGCTCCGCCATCGGCAGGGTCAGGACGAACGTATCGGGGTCGACGTGGCCACCCGGGAAGCGCAGGAGGCCGCCGACGGCGATCGGCAGCACGAAGATGTTCATCGCCAGCATGTACAGCGGAAACAGCCACATCGCCGTGCCGACGTACTTCTCGTCGACGTTCTCCACCACTGCGACCTGGAACTGCCGGGGGAGGAGCAGGAGCGCCAGCATCGAGAGTATGGTGAGCCACACCCAGCTCGCATAACTGTCGCCGTCCGTTCCCAGGTGCGGCGGGGCGAGCAACCGTGACGTCTGGACTTCGACCGCGGTGCGGTCGAAGAGGTCGGCGAGGCCGTCGTAGAGAACGAAGGTCACGAAGATGCCGACCGCGAGAAATGCCACCAGCTTGACCATGGACTCGACGGCGATGGCGGCCACCATGCCTTCGTGACGCTCCGAGGCGTCGAGATGGCGCGTGCCGAACGCGATCGTGAACGCTGCGAGGAGCAGGGCGACGTAGAGGGCGGTATCGGAGAAAAGCGGGGTCGCGCCCAGGGTTGTCGGCATCGCGATCCGCGGGTACTGCACGACGATGGTGAAGCTCGTCGAAACGGCTTTGAGCTGCAGCGAAATGTAGGGGACGATGCCGATGACCGCGATGACGGTCACCAGGCCTCCCAGCAGCGCGCTCTTGCCGTAGCG
>JAEUMW010000122.1 GCA_016791345.1 Betaproteobacteria bacterium
CTAAGCTCGCCTGACCAACACATCATAACCGCAGGAGCGAAAAAGCGGGGTGGCGCGACGCTTCAGCTCGGGCGCGGCAGCGGCGCATGGCCCGGCAGCGCGGCAATGCGCTCCATCCAGGCAGATACCGCGGGGTACGGCTCCAGCCCGATGTCCCCTTCCGGGGCGAGCGCCGCATAGGGATAGCAGGCGATGTCGGCTAGCGTGAGGCGGTCGAGCGCGAGCCAGGGATGCACCGCGAGACGCTCTTCCAGCACGGCCAGCGCCGCGCGTCCGGCTGCCTGAGCTTCGGCGAGGTCCGCAACCCGTCCGAAGCGCAGCACCGCGCGGGCCCGCGCCAGGCCGTAGAGAATTTCGTTCTGCGCCAGCGCCAGCCACTGCATGACGGCCGCCATGCCGAGCGCGTCGAGCGGCAGCAGATCCTCGCGGCCCAGGCGGCGTGCCAGGTAGACGAGGATCGCAGTGGAATCCCAGATCACCGTGCCGCCGTCGTCGAGCACCGGCACCTGACCGCGCGGATTGAGCTGCCGGTAGGCCGCCGTCCGCTGCTCGCCCACCGCCAGATCGACGGCGATCCGCTCATAGGGGGTGCCGGTCAGCGAAAGCAGGAGTCGGATCTTGTGGCAGTTGCCGGAGCGTTCGGCATCGTACAGTTTCACGACGATCTCCTCCTGAGACGGGCTGCGCCATTATCGCTGCCCCTTCCGCCACCCCACAACCGGGAGCTACCGCAGCTATAATGGCGCGTTCCCCGTCCGCCCATGGAGCCGATTCCGCGATGAGCCTGCAAAACGTCCCTTCCGGCAAAGATCTGCCGAACGATTTCAACGTCATCATCGAGATTCCGATGCGCGGGGATCCGGTGAAGTACGAGGTGGACAAGGACAGCGGGGCGATGTTCGTGGATCGTTTCATGGCAACGGCGATGCACTATCCCTGCAATTACGGCTACATCCCGCACACCCTGTCGGACGACGGCGACCCGGTCGACGTGCTGGTGATCACGCCGGTGCCGCTCATCTCCGGTTCCGTCATCCGCTGTCGGCCGGTCGGGGTTCTCAAGATGGAGGACGAGGCAGGCGACGACTCGAAGCTCCTCGCCGTGCCGGTAGAAAAGCTGTGGCCGGCCTTCCGCGAGATCGAGACCCCGCGCGATCTGCCCGAAATGCGACTCGCCCAGATCACCCACTTCTTCGAGCACTACAAGGACCTGGAGCGCGGCAAGTGGGTGAAGATCAAGGGATGGTACGGTCCGGAGGAGGCGAAGAAGGAAATCCTGGCCGGCGTCGAAGGCTACAACAACGCCAAGGTCAAGCCGGCGTTCTGACGTCCCGCGGAAATCGCGAGATGAGTTCTCCCGCCGTAGCCGGCGACGCTGCACCCCTCGTTCTGCGGCAGGACGAAGCGGGCGTCACGACCCTGACCCTCAACCGGCCGGCGCAGTTCAACGCGCTGTCGCGCGCGCTCATCGAAGCGCTGGCGGCGGAGCTTGCGAAACTCCACGGCGACGAGTCGGTGCGCGTGGTGGTGCTCGCGGGCGCCGGCAAGGCTTTCTGCGCCGGTCACGATCTCAAGGAACTCAAGACCTTCAACGATCCGGTCCTGGCGCATCCCGTGTTTGCACTCTGCGGCGAGGCGATGCTCAGCATGATGAATCTGCCGCAGCCGGTGATCGCCCGCGTGCACGGCGTCGCGACTGCGGCCGGATGCCAGCTCGTCGCTGCCTGCGATCTCGCAGTCGCGTCGAGCGAGGCCCGCTTCGCCACCTCCGGCATCAACGTCGGCCTGTTCTGCAGCACGCCCGGCGTGGCGCTCTCACGCAACGTCCCGCGCAAGAAGGCGCTGGAAATGCTGCTCACGGGTGACTATTTCGACGCGCAGGCCGCCCTCGCCTGCGGTCTCGTCAACCATGTCGTGGCGCCCGACGCGCTCGACGCGGCAGTACACGCGCTCGCCGCGAAGATCACCGCCAAACCGCGGCAGGCCATCGCAGACGGCAAACGGGTGTTTTACGAGCAGATCGAGATGAACGCCGAGGGCGCGTATTCGCTGGCGGCCGACGAAATCACGCGCACCCTCTTCACCGCCGAGACCCAGGAAGGTCTCGACGCCTTCCTGCAGAAACGCCCGCCGCGCTGGTCCTGAGCGCCCACGGCGGGAACCGCCGGGTGCGCCTTCAGCGTACGCACCGGCAGGACTCCTGGACGACCGGGTCGCGCGGCGCGCCACTGCCTGGGCGCGTGAACGCGTAGCTCGCGAAGCCCTCCGCTGCACACCTCTTCGCGCAGTCCGCCTCCCATTCCGCCATGCTCGGGCCGCGGAAACTCAGCCAGAGCGCAAGGCCGAACACCCCCAGCATGAGAAGGAACAGGAGGACGCGCATGAGACGAGACGGTTCGTCGTGATCTGCGAGGCGCGCTGGGAGCGACCGTGACGACCCTCGCCCTGCCGGGTCAGCGGTTCTCTTCGCCCGCCGGAGGGGTTGCCGCGCCTGCCGACATCGACAGCATGAGCTCGTTGAGCCGGCGGACGAACGAAGCCGGGTCGTCGAGCTGTCCGCCCTCGGCGAGGAGCGCCTGGTCGAATATGACGCTCGCGAGGTCGTCGAAGCGCGCGCCGGCGCTTTCGACCTTCAGCCGCTCGACCAGCGGGTGGCGCGGGTTGATCTCTAGGATCGGCTTCGTCGTCGGAACGTTCTGGCCGGCTGCCTTGAGCAGGCGCTCGAGGTTGCCGCTCATGCCGTACTGATCGGCGACGAGGCAGGCAGGCGAGCTCGTCAGGCGGTGCGTGACGCGCACTTCCTTCACCCTTTCGCCCAGCACCTTGGCGATGCGGTCGGTCAGGTCCTTGAGCTCGCCGGCTTCGCGCTCCTGCTCCTTCTTCTCCTCCTCGTCGGCGAGCTTGCCCAGGTCGAGATCGCCCTTCGCCACCGACTGCAGTGACTTGCCCTCGAACTCGTGCAGGTGCGACGTCACCCATTCGTCCACCCGGTCGTACATCAGCAGCACCTCGATGCCCTTCTTGCGGAAGATTTCCAGGTGCGGGCTGTTCTTCGCGGCGGCGAAGGTGTCGGCCGTGATGTAATAGATCTTCTCCTGCCCTTCCTTCATGCGCGACACGTAATCGGCAAGCGACACCGTCTGCGCATCCGTGTCGTTGTGGCTGGAGGCAAAGCGCAGGAGCTTCGCGATGCGCTCGCGGTTGGCGTGATCCTCGCCCACCCCTTCCTTGAACGCACGCCCGAACTCGCGCCAGAAGGTGGTGAACTTGTCCGGCTGGTTGGCGGCGAGGTCTTCGACCAGCCCGAGCACCTTCTTCACCGAGCCGGCGCGAATCGCCTCGACGTCGCGCGAATGCTGCAGGATCTCGCGCGAGACGTTGAGCGGCAGGTCGTTCGAGTCGATGACGCCGCGCACGAAGCGCAGGTACACCGGCATGAGCTGCTCCGCGTCGTCCATGATGAAGACGCGGCGCACGTAGAGCTTGATGCCGTGACGGTGCTCGCGGTCCCAGAGGTCGAACGGCGCGTGCGCGGGCAGGTAGAGAAGATGCGTGTATTCCTGCTTGCCCTCGACCCTGGCGTGGACGTGCGCAAGCGGCGGCTCGAAATCGTGCGCGACGTGCTTGTAGAACTCGACATACTGCTCGTCGGTGATCTCGGACTTAGGGCGCGCCCACAGCGCGGACGCCTGATTGACGACCTCGGTGTCGTGGGTGAGGACGTCCGCCTTCTTTTCCTCGTCCCACTGCTCCTTCACCATCACGATCGGCGCCTGGATGTGGTCGGAGTACTTGCGGATGACCGACTTGAGGCGCCAGCTGTCGAGGAACTCGTCCTCGCCCTCGCGCAGGTGCAGGATGACGTCGGTGCCGCGCGCGGCGCGCTCGATCGTCTCGATCGTGTAATCGCCCTCACCGGCCGACTCCCAGCGCACGGCGTGCTCGTGCCCCAGCCCGGCGCGACGCGTGACGACGGTGACCCTGTCCGCGACGATGAAGGCGGAATAGAAGCCGACGCCGAACTGCCCGATGAGGCGGGCGTCCTTGGCCTGATCGCCAGTCAGCGCCTGGAAGAATTCGCGGGTGCCGGACTTGGCGATGGTGCCGATATGGTCGATCACTTCCTGCCGCGACATGCCGATGCCGTTGTCGGACACCGTGATCGTGCGCGCTTCCTTGTCGAAGCTCACGCGGATCTTGAGGTCGGAATCGCCCTCGAACAGGCTGGGATCGGAAAGGGCCTCGAAGCGCAGCTTGTCGCAGGCGTCGGAGGCGTTGGAAACGAGCTCGCGCAGGAAGATCTCCTTGTTGCTGTACAAGGAGTGGATCATGAGGTTGAGCAGCTGCTTGACCTCGGCCTGAAAGCCGAGCGTTTCCTTGGTAGCGGTGGTGGTCTCCACGGTGGGCAAAGCTCCCTGACTGAACGAATGCCTGCAACTTGGGGCGCGCAGGCGATTTTTCAAGAACCGGTGCGTCTGCCGTTGAGCCGCGCCTCCTCGTAGTCGAGTTCACGCTGCAGCGACTGCAGCGCTTCGGCGCCGATCGCCTCCTCGCGCCACAGGCGGATCAGCTCGCGCCGCTCGGCGCGCACCACGGCGCTGCGCAGCCGGAGGGCGAGATTGTCGACGTCGGCAAAAGCGAGTTGGCGCGGGTCGACGCACCGCAGACGGATCTCATACTCGGATCGCAGCGGGTCGCTGATGTGGTGCGGGATGCGCTCCGCCTCACTGAAGCGGTCGACCTCGGCGAGCCCGGCGCGCGTCATCGCTTCCCGCGCCAGCTGTTCCTCTTCCAGCGGGCTCCAGTCGGTGCCCTGGTGCAGCAGGCGGATCAGCGGCGCAAGGGTCAACCCCTGGACGACGAGGGTGAACAGAATGACCGCGAAGGCAAGACAAAGCACCAGGCTCCGATAAGGGAAGGCCGTTCCGTCGGGCAGCAGATGTGGCAGCGCGAGAACGGCCGCGAGGGAGACGATGCCGCGCATCCCGCACCACGAAACGATGGCGACCGGCTGCCACGGCGGATAGGCGTCGTCCGTCCGCAGCAACGGGTTGAGAAACCGAGGTGCGAAGGCTGCCGTGAACACCCAGAGGAATCGCGTCAGCACGGCGGTCATGCACACCGCCAGCGCGAGCCAGCCGAGGTGGGCCTTCGGCTCGGCATGGATGTCGTCGATGATGTCGTTCAGTTCGAGCCCGATGAGAATGAAGGCCAGACAGTTCATGAGGAATTCGATCGCGCTCCAGACCGCCTGCACCTGAATCCTGCTTTCCGCCGTGAACACTTCTGGCGCATAACGGGCCCGCATCAGGCCCGCCGCGACGACGGCCAGTACGCCGGATACCTGCATCGCCTCTGCCCCGAGATAGGCCACGTACGGCAGCAGGAGCGAGAGCAGGATCTCGATCACGGGGTCATCGAGCCGCGCGTGGATGGCGACGGACAGTCGCGCCAGGATGAGCCCGAGGGCGATGCCGCCAATGGCGATGACGAAGAACTCTCCAAATGCATCGGGCAACGAGAACGCACCCGTCAGCGCAGCCGCGACGGCGAACTTGTAGAGCACGAGCCCGGTCGCGTCGTTGACCAGACTCTCCCCCTCCAGAATCGTCACCACGCGGTGCGGCATGCGCAGTCGATTGAGCACCGCGGTCGCTGCCACCGCATCCGGCGGCGAGACGATCGCTCCGAGCGCGAACGCCACCGCCCACGGCATGTCCGGAACCAGCAGCTTCATGACCACGGCCACCGCCAGCGTGGTCACGATCACGAGCGGCACCGCCAGCATGGTGATGGGTCGCAGGTTGCGCTTGAAGTCGCGCCACGAAGTCTGCAGCGCCGCGACGTAGAGAACCGGCGGCAGAATGGTCACCAGCACCAGATTCGGGTCGAGCTCCACCTTCGGGCCGAAAGGGAGAAACCCCAGGGCCGCCCCACCGATCACCAGCGCGATCGGATACGGCACGTTGATCCGGCGTGCCAGCCAGCTCAGCGCGACGGCGCAGGCGAGCAGGCCGGCGATCAGCTCGACGAACTCCACGATGGCCGGGACTAGAAGGAATAGGGGCCGGGATAGCGGCCGGTGACGAGCGTATGGCTGACGAGACCGGTCGCGGCCGTCCAGGTGTGCAGCTGGAACCCCGGTGGCTCCAAGGTATAGCAGAGCGCCTCATGCGGTCGCAGGTCGAGCGCGACCTGGTGCGCCGTGCTCGGACAGACCGAGGCGAGCACGCCCTGCCAGCGCACCTGTATCGAACGGTGCAGATGCCCGCACAGAATGCGCTCGACCTGCGGAAAGCGCCCGAGCAGGCGGGCAAGTGCTTCCGCACCGGCGAGCCCCATGTCGTCGAGGTTCGCGACGCCGGTCAGAAACGGCGGGTGATGCATCACGAGCACGGTCGGCCGCTCGGGTGCTTCCGCAAGGTGTTCCGCGAGCCAGCTCAGGCGCACGTCGCATAACTCGCCGCCATCCTGCCCCGGAACCAGCGTATCGAGGAACACGAGGCGCAGCGGGTCGGCGTCGATCACGTACTGCAGAAACCCCGAGCGCGGCAGCCATGGATGATCGGAGAACGCCGCACGCAGTTGGTCCCGATCGTCGTGATTCCCGGGAATCACGTACACCGGCATGGAAAGTGGCGAGAGCAGCGCGCGGAACTGCGCATACGCCTCGACAGTTGCGATGTCGACCAGATCGCCGCTGGCAACCACGAACTGCGGCGCGGGATCGAGTTCGGCGAGTCGGGCGACACAGGTGCCGAGCAGTCCGGCCGTATCGACGCGCCCCATGCAGGCGTGCCCTGGTACGGTGACATGCAAGTCGGAAATCTGGGCGAAGATCAAGGTGTGCTGCGTGTCGATTCGATTCGTCACGGGGTGTATGGTAGACGCTTCCTCCTACCGGCTGTAGCGCGCTCCCTCATGAATCTCTTCGCCAAGACCTTCTGGCTCGCACTGCTGCTCGTCGCTGTCCTTCCGGTTCGGCTGGCCGCGGCTCGCTCGCTGCCACTGGAGAAGATCCAGCTCCCCCCCGGATTCGAGATCGCGATCTACGCCGACAACGTCCCGGGAGCGCGGTCGCTCACGCTGGGGACCAACGGCACGGTCTATGTCGGAACGCTCAGTACCGGGAAGGTCTATGCCGTGATCGACGACGACCACGACGGCAAGGCAGATCAGGTGATCACCGTAGCCGAAGGGCTCAATTCACCGAACGGTGTGGCGTATCGCGATGGCAGCCTGTACGTGGCAGAGATCAACCGCATCCTGCGCTTCGACGATGTGGCGGCTCATCCGGCAGGACCGCACAAGCCGGTGGTGATCAACGATGCACTGCCGCGCGAGGCCCATCACGGCTGGAAGTTCATCGCTTTCGGACCGGACGGCTGGCTCTACGTTCCGGTCGGCGCGCCGTGCAACATCTGCGCACCGGACCCGCAGAAGTACGCGAACATCATGCGCATGAAGCCTGACGGCACCAACCTCGAACTCTTTGCCGCCGGCGTGCGCAACACCGTCGGCTTCGACTGGAATCCGGAGGATCGTACCCTCTGGTTCACCGACAACGGGCGCGACATGCTCGGCGACGATTCGCCTTCATGCGAGCTCAACCATGC
>JAEUMW010000123.1 GCA_016791345.1 Betaproteobacteria bacterium
TGTCCGTTGGGACTCTCAGTAGATCCTTTCGAAATCGCCGTGGCGGCCGAGGCCGTCCTTGAAGCGCGCGGCGCCCGCCACGCCGTCCTTCGCCAGCGCTTCGCGCCCGTTGTACCACTCCTGGATCATCGCGTCGCGCACCGGCAAGCCGGCGCTCCTGAGGGTCGAGCGTCGATCGGCGCGGACACACACCGGCGGGAACGCGGCGATGTCCTGCGCCAGCGCCTCGGCCTTCTGGCGCACCGTCCCGTTCGGCACCAGATACTCGCACAGCCCGATGCGCAGGCATTCCGCGGCCGGGACCTGGCGCCCGGTGAGGATGATCTCGAGCGCCCGGCCCTGGCCGACGATGCGCGGCAGCCGTACCGTGCCGCCATCGATGAGCGGCACGCCCCAGCGGCGGCAGTAGACGCCGACATAGGCGTCCTCTTGCATGACCCGGAAGTCGCACCACAGCGCGAGCTCCATGCCGCCGGCCACCGCCGGGCCGGCCACCGCCGCAATGACGGGCTTGTCGAGGTCGAGCCGGGTCGGACCGAGCGGACCGCGCGGGATTTCGCCACCGTTGCCGCGTGGGCGTGCGGTCGGGATGTCGAGCTCACCCAGCGGATACTCGCCGGCGAGCGTGCTCACGTACTTGAGGTCCCAGCCTGAGCAGAAGGCACCGCCTGCGCCGTACAGGACCGCGACGCGCGCCTCGCCGTCGGCATCGAAATCGAGCATGGTGCGGGTGAGTGCGTCGGCGCTCGCGGGATCCATCGCGTTGCGCGCTGCCGGACGGTTCATCACGACGGTCCATACGTGCCCGTTCTTTTCCACTTCAATGGTCATGCCCGATCCTCTCCCAGGTTCTTGTCATGCGAGCGTCGAACCCGCCGCCTGCGACAGGAAATAGTCCTGTCCGAAATTGTTGTCCCAGTACGTGACGCCGAAATCGATCGCCTCGAAGAAAACCGCGAAGCGATAGACGTCCGCTGCCGGATCGATATTGAGCTGCGGGGTCTTGAAGCGCCACACCTCGATGCCGCCGACGTTCGCTGCAACCGCCTGCACCGGGCCGAGATAGCTGCCGTTGACGGTGGTCCACGTGGCGCCGCCGTTGCGCGAGTAGACCACGCCGACGCGCTTGTTGAACCCGAGGTTGTCGACGAGGATCTCGCCTTCGAACCACCCCGTGTCGAACGTGAAGCCGCCACCCGCTTCGACCTTGCGAAACGCGGTGGCACTGCGCAGCGAAACCTGCCCGCCGACCTTGCCGGCGAAAGCGGGGCCGATGGTGTAGTCGGCGCCGGAGTTGTTGTCCCAGTAGTCCGCACCGGCCACCCGATAGCGCAGGGCAAAGGTCTCGACCCCGGACAGACCCACGGTATCGGACCCGAACAGGTCGTAGTTGCCATGATGGCTCACGAAGCCGAGCGGCCGCACGATCCAGGCGCTGGAACCGAAAGGGCTGTAGACGAGATCGACCTGCTTGTCGAAGGCGTCGTTGCTGACCTTGGCGAACAGCGTCGTCCAGTCGAACGTCATGCCGGAGACGGCGTAGTTCTGATTGAACGCGAGCTTGAGGCGAATCGGCATCGTGACCTGGTCTCAGTGCGGGAAAACGAGCGTCTCCTCGATGCCGAGCTGATCCGCCACGTAGCGCGCCACTGTCTGGTTGAGCCAGTTGGGCTGGTGCGCGTCCGAGCTCAGAACGAAACGGAAGCGATCGACATGAGGTCCGTAATAGGTGCGCCAGTCACCGCGCCAGATGTAGCGGTTGTTCACTTCGACGCGGCAATCGGTGGGGACGCGCGCGAGCTGTGTGCCGAGGGCATGGGGATGCGCGACGATGACGGGGCGGCCGGTGCCGAGCAGGCGCTCGAGACCCGTGTAGTCGGCGTCCGTGTCGTAGCAGTGAACGATGTAGTAATCGACCGGTGCATCGAGCGCGGCCGAAATCCACGCGGCGCCGTTTACTTCCGTACCGACCCAGAGGCCGGCGCGGCGCACGCTCTCGGCGTAGGCGTCGACGTCCATGTCGACCAGGTACTCGAGATGGTCGCTGATGCCGCGCACGCGCGCGTGATGGAGTTGTGCGACGAATTCGACGGTCTGTTCGCGAACGACGGCGCCGTCCGCATACGACCAGGTGGTGTGAACGTGAAGATCCTGCACCAGCACGAACGGGCTCCGTCGCGAGAACCACCTCATTTTCTCACGCGACGCCCGTGGGCGGGCAATGAAAATGGCGGCGCGAGCCATGAGCCCGCGCCGCCGCCCGCCGACCTGCCTGCTTGATGCGGGAGCTTTCTGCTACATGCGCAGGTGGCGGGTGCGCAGCACATCGCGCAGCCGCACCTTCTCCGTGAGCACGTCGAATCCGCCCATGACGGCCGCCTGCTCCTCGCGTTCGACTGCATCGCGGCGCACGAACCATTCGCCGACGGCGGCGAGCGCCCGCGTGAATCTGCCGCCGCCGTTGCTGCCGACAGCCTGGTTTTGCTCGAGAACCACGTCCGTCGCGCCAGGGACCATGCTGCGCCGGATCACCTCGAATTCCGCGTCGGGGTTTTCCGGCTGCACGCCCGACTTGCGCATGCGCGCGGCCCAGAAAGAGTCCGCATCCTCCGGATGCTCGGCCGGATTGCTCAGCAACGCCGACCAGAAACGCTTGGGCGGACTCCCGCTACTCTCGAACGGTACGATTAGTTTCATGATAGTCTCCATAAAGGCATTGAAAGTTATGCTGTTTAAACTTGTGGGAATCAATGTAGGCGCTACGTCCCGGAAAATCTAATAGCAACTTTGGATCGGCTTCATCGGTTTCGATGATACGAAGCCCGATACGCGCCTCGCATGGAAGGATTGCTGGCACGCACGCATGGAGCTTTATCAGTTGCGCACTTTCGCTGCGGTGGCCGAGTTCGGTCACGTGACCCGCGCCGCGGAGAAGGTCCACATCAGCCAGCCGGCGGTCAGCGCGCAGATCAAGGCGCTCGAGGAAGAACTCGGGGTCCCGCTCTTCGATCGCATGCCGACGGGCATGGTCCTGACGGCCCCGGGCCGGCGGCTGCTGGCGCTGGCGGAGCGCGTGCTGGCGGCGGCGCAGGACCTCAAGGCGGAAGCGCGGGCGCTCGCCGGGACGGTCGCCGGGCGGCTGCGGATCGGCACCGTGGCGGACCCGGAGTCGATCCGACTGGGGGAATTCCTGAGTCGGGCGGTCGAGCTCCATCCGCTGCTCGAGCTCGACATCCACCACCAGGTGTCCGGGGCGGCATTCGAGTCGGTGCGGGCAGGCGAACTCGATGCGAGCTTCTATTTCGGGCGTCTGTCCCACCCGGCGGTCGCCAGCCTGGCGTTGCAGGAGATCGTCTACCGCGTGGCCGCCCCCGCCGCCTGGAAGGACAAGGTGATGGGGGCGTCCTGGGCCGAACTGGCAAAGCTGCCGTGGATCCTCACCCCGGCGATCAGCACCCATCATGGCCTGGTGGCCGAGCTTTTCGCGGCACAAGGCGTGGAACCCGCGAGCGTCGTCCAGGCCGATCACGAGTCCGTGATCGCAAATCTGATCGTCTCGGGGCTGGGCCTCTCGCTGCTGCGGGACGATCTCGCACGGGCGCGCGAGCGGGCGGGCGAGGTCATCGTCATGAAGAGCGCCCGGCTGACCACCATGCTCCAGTTCATCTACCTGGCCGGGCGGGAGCAGGAGCCGGCGATCGCGGCCCTGCTTTTTGCCGTGCGCGAGGTCTGGGGCCTCGACGACACCTCGCAACCGAAGGGCAGCCGGAAGCGGCGTCGCGACGCGAACGGGAAACCGGCGGACTGAGGAGTGCGCCCGCTTACGCGGCGCGCAGCTGCGACAGCGAAGCGATCAGGTCGGCGAAACGCTCGCCCTGCACGGTGACGTGCAGCCGCAGCAACTCGGCTGCACGATCACCGTCACCGTCGACGATCGCAGCGACGATGCCGTCGTGTTCGGAAAAGGAACTGCGCATCCTGTCGCGCACGCGCAGCTGAAGCCGGCGATACGGGCGCAGCCGGCGCCGCAGGGCCGCCGCCTGCTCCGCCAGGAACCCGTTGTGGCTGGCTTGGCAGATGAGCTGGTGGAACGACTCGTTCAAATAATAGTAGGTGTCGGGGTCGCCCGCGTTGAGCGCGTTCTCCCCCGCGGCGTGCGCTGCCTTGAGCGCCACTTCCTCTTCCGGCGTGATGCGCCGCGCGGCCAGGCGGCCGCACATGGCCTCCAGTTCGGCCATCACTTCGAACATCTCCACCAGCCGCTGCGGGTCGATCTGCGCCACCACGGCACCGCGCCGTGGCCGCATCTCGATCAGCCCTCCCGAAGCCAGCTGGATCAGCGCCTCGCGCACCGGGGTGCGGGAGACGCCGAACTCCTGCGCGAGCTCGCTCTCGTCCAGGCGGGAGCCGGGTGCACACACACCGGTGGCGATCCGCTCCTCGATCACCTCTCGCAGCTCTTCCGAGCGGCGCGATGGGCCCATCCTTCGATCCTCTCTGACGACCACAAATAAAATTATACGCGCCTCTTGACATAGAATCCAAACAAGGTACTCTTGTATACAAGAAATGAGTTG
Organism: Betaproteobacteria bacterium; assembly: GCA_016791345.1. Classification (NCBI taxonomy): domain Bacteria; kingdom Pseudomonadati; phylum Pseudomonadota; class Betaproteobacteria; species Betaproteobacteria bacterium. The sequence continues at coordinate 4,578 of JAEUMW010000123.1, forward strand.
CAAAATACAAGAATGGCTGTTCGGCATTGTCGGTGCCTGATCTCCGGCCCGATCAGAAAATAGAGGAAGAGGATGCTCGATTTCATGTTGGATGGGGCCTTCTGGGTGGCGGTGGCGCAGATCATCGCCATCGACATCCTGTTAGGCGGCGACAACGCGGTCGTGATCGCGCTGGCCTGTCGCAAGCTGCCCGAGGCGCAACGCCGTCGGGGCATTCTCTGGGGGGTGGCGGGCGCCATCGTGCTGCGCGTCATCCTCATCTTCTTCGCGCTGCAACTCCTCGCGCTGCCCTACCTCAAGGTGGTCGGCGCGCTGCTGCTGTTCTGGATCGGCGTGAAGCTCCTCCTGCCCGAGGACGAGGATGGGCACGGCAATATCGAAGGCAGCACCCATCTGCTGGGCGCGATCAAGACCATCGTCGTCGCCGACGCCGTGATGAGCCTGGACAACGTGATCGCCGTGGCAGGTGCCGCGAAGGGCGATCTCGGCCTCGTGGTCTTCGGCATTCTCATCAGCATCCCGATCATCGTCTGGGGCAGCAGATTCGTGCTCAAGCTGATGGACCGCTTCCCGGTGGTCATCACGCTGGGCGGGGCCCTCCTCGGGTGGATCGGCGGCGACATGATCGCAAGCGACGTCGTCGTCAAGCCGCATCTCGAAGGCTGGCCGAGCTGGTTCCACTACGCCAGCGCCGCTGCGGGGGCCATTTTCGTGGTCGTGCTCGGCACTCTGCTCGCACGACGCAAGCAGGTCGCGCCGCCGGTGACGGAACTGGCGCTCGACCGCACCAAGCATTCCGACTAGAGCGCGCAGGAGCGAAGACATGGCGAAGGTGCTCATCGGCGTCGACGGTTCTCCCCACTCGCGGCGCGCGGTGGAAGCCGCGATCAGGCAGCAGGCCGCCACGTCGGCGGAGATTCACCTGCTCAACGTGCAGATTCCCATCGAATCCGGACACGCCCGCATGTTCGTCGATCACGACGAGCTGCAGGACTACTACCGCGAGGAGGGGCTGGCGGCGCTGGCGGAAGCGCGTGCGCTCCTCGACGCCGCAGGGATCGCCTACACGCACCATATCGCGGTGGGACACGTGGCACAGACCATCGCCGCGTACGCCAGGGAAAAAGGTTTCGACCAGATCGTTCTCGGCTCGCATGGCCGCGGCACGCTCACCCATCTGCTGCTCGGATCGGTGGCCACCGACGTACTGCGGCTCGCGGAGGTCCCGGTGACGCTCGTGAAATAGCTTTCGGCAGTAGCTCACACAACGCCCGGCAGGGCGTCTTTTCTCTAGGAGGGGGAAACGATGAGGCAGCGCATGCGCTTGCTGACGGCTGCGGCCGTCCAGCGGTTGTCGGCAACAGAGGATGCAGTATTCAGGACCGGGGAGGCATAGCGGCGATGTCACCCCATCTCATTTCCATCTATGCGCTGGTGGCGATGTTCGTGGTCGCTACCGCGCTGCCCATCAACATGGGCGTGCTCGCCTTCGTCGGCGCCTTTCTCGTCGGCACTCTGCTCGCTGGCCTGAGTACCAAGGCGATCATCGGTTACTTTCCCGGCGAGCTTTTCCTGACCCTGGTCGGCATCACCTATCTCTTCGCGCTGGCGCAGAACAACGGCACGATCGACTGGCTGGTCGGACGCGCGGTGCGGGCCGTGGGCGGACGTGTGGCAGCGATTCCCTGGATCATGTTCTTCATCGCCGCGGCGCTGACCGCGGTCGGTGCGGTCAGCCCGGCGGCGGTCGCCATCATCGCGCCGATCGCACTGGGATTCGCCTTCAAGTACAAGATCAGTCCGATGCTGATGGGCCTTTTCGTCGTGCACGGTGCACAGGGTGGCGGTTTCTCGCCGATCAGCATCTACGGCGGCATCACGAATCGCATCGTCGAGAAGGCGGGCCTGCCGCTGAACGAGCTCGCGACGATGTTCGCAAGCCTGGGCGTGAACTTCGCCGTCGCCCTGCTGCTCTTCTTCGCGATGGGTGGTCGCAAGCTGCTCTCGCAGAAGGTGACGACGATCCCGGTTCCCGACCTGCACGTCAACGTGACGCGCGCGCAGGAAGGCCCGCAGGTGTTCGGTGACGCGGAAGCCACCGCGCAGAGCGAGCGTTCGGAGGAGATCCGCAAGGGTCCGGATTCCATGCTGGAAAGCCAGCACAAGGAAACCGCCACGTCCTCGCGTGCCTATCAATGGATCACCCTGCTCGGTCTCGTCGCGCTGGCGGTGCTGACGCTGGTGTTCAACCTCGACATCGGCTTCGTCTCGATCACTATCGGACTGATCCTGTCGCTGATCGCGCCGAACCTGCAGAAGCGGGCGCTCGGTCAGGTATCGTGGCCGGAGATCATGCTCATCGTCGGCGTCAGCACCTATGTCGGCGTGCTTCAGAAGATGGGCACCATCGACTTCGTCGGACACAGCGTCGCCGGGCTCGCTTCACCGCTGATCGCAGCGCTGCTGCTGTGCTTCATCGGTGCCGTGGTGTCCGCGTTCGCGTCCTCGACGGCCGTGCTCGGCTCGCTGATTCCGCTCGCGGTGCCCTTCCTGCAGCAAGGCACTGGGGTCAGCGCCGTCGGCTTCATCGCGGCCATGGCGGTGGCATCTACCATCGTCGACGTGAGCCCGTTCTCGACTAATGGCGCGCTCGTCCTCGCCAACGCGCAGGGGGTCGACCGCGACAAGTTCTTCCGCCAGCTCATGATCTACGGCGCACTGGTCACCATCGTTGCTCCGATCGTGGTGTGGCTGTTGTTCATCGTGCTCTGAGCCAACGGGAGAGCCTTCGTGAATATCCGAGAGTGGAACACGGCGGCGCGGCGGCGCGCCGCCAGACTGGAGCGCGCCGGGGCGCTGGCACAGGGGCGCTGGGTGACGAGCGACGCCACTACGGCGCTGCTCGAGGCGATCCTGAAGCCGGGCGATCGCGTGTGCCTGGAAGGCAACAACCAGAAGCAGGCCGACTTCCTCGCCCGCGCGCTGGCTGCGGTCGATCCGGCGCGCGTGCACGACCTGCACATGGTGCAGTCGGTGGTCGCGCTGCCGGAGCACACGGCGCTCTTCGACGCCGGCATCGCGCGCGAGATCGACTTCTCGTTCTCCGGCCCGCAGGGCACACGGCTCGCCTCGCTCGTTGCCGACGGCAAGATCCGCATCAATGCGATACATACTTACCTGGAACTCTTCGCGCGCTACTTCGTCGACCTGACGCCGAACGTCGCGCTCATCGCGGCCGAGGCCGTGGATGACGCCGGCAATCTCTACACCGGGCCCAACACCGAGGACTCGCCCGCCATCGTCGAGGCCACGGCCTTCCGCAACGGCATCGTCGTCGCCCAGGTCAACGAGCGGCGGGCGAGCCTGCCGCGCGTGGACATCCCGGCGGACTGGGTGGACTTCGTGGTGGTGGCGCCCAGACCTAACTACATCGAGCCGCTCTTCACGCGCGACCCGGCGCAGATCTCCGAGATCCAGGTGCTGATGGCGATGATGGTGATCAAGGGCATCTACGCCGAGTACGGCGTGAAACGGCTCAACCACGGCATCGGTTTCGACACCGCCGCGATCGAACTGCTGTTGCCGACCTACGCCGAGTCGCTCGGACTCAAGGGGAAGATCTGCACGCACTGGGCGCTCAATCCACACCCGGCACTCATCCCGGCGATCGAGGCGGGTTTCGTCGAGTCGGTGCACAGCTTCGGCTCCGAGCTCGGCATGGAGCGCTACATCGAGGCGCGCCCGGACGTCTTCTTCACCGGTGCCGACGGCTCGATGCGCTCCAATCGCGCGTTCTGCCAGGCGGCGGGCCACTACGCGTGCGATCTTTTCATCGGTTCGACGCTGCAGATCGACCTGCACGGCAACAGCTCGACGGCCACCAAGGGCCGCATTGCCGGTTTCGGCGGGGCGCCGAACATGGGTGCCGACGCGCGCGGCCGGCGCCATGAAAGCGCCGCCTGGGTCAAGGCCGGAGAAGAGGCGCGGCAGGGCCGCGAGGCGATGCCGCGCGGGCGCAAGCTGGTGGTGCAGATGGTCGAGACCTTCCGCGAGCACATGGAGCCCGCGTTCGTCGAGCGTCTCGATGCCTGGGATCTGGCGGAGTCGATGGGTCTCGCGAACCCGCCGGTGATGATCTACGGCGACGACGTCACCCATGTCGTCACCGAGGAGGGCATCGCCAATCTGCTGTTGTGCCGCGATCTCGGCGAGCGCGAGCAGGCGATCCGCGGTGTCGCGGGCTATACCGAGGTCGGCCTTGCGCGCGATCGCGTCAAGGTCGAGGAACTGCGCCAGCGCGGCGTCATCCGGCGTGCCGGCGATCTCGGCATCGCGCGCCGGCAGGCGACCCGCGATCTCCTGGCAGCGCGTTCGGTGAAGGATCTCGTGCGGGCGTCGGGCGGGCTCTACAACCCGCCGAACCGGTTCCGCAACTGGTAAGGGACGAAGGAGAGAGGAAGATGGAACAGCTCGAATATGCGTTGCAGAGCGCAAGCCAGACGCGGGACCGCGAGCCGGTGCTGGTCGGCGTCGTCGGTTCCGGCAACTGCGAGGTGTTGGTCGAGGGCGGCGGCGAGGACAGCCGCTGCGACGTGACCGTGAATACATCGGCGCTCGGGTTCGCGCCGATCTGGGAGGCGGTGCTGCGCGACTTCGCGGCGCGCTGCCATGCCGGGCGGCTCAAGATCGAGATCAACGACGTCGGCGCCACGCCGGCGGTGGTCAGCCTGCGCCTGGATCAGGCGATCGAGGCGTGGGAGGAGGGCAACTGATGCACAGCTACTACGAGGCATCGGCGCGCGAGCGCCTGCTCGGCATCGTGGATGCCGATTCATTCCACGAGTTCGTGCCGCCACCCGCGCGCGTCACCAGCCCGCACCTGGCGCAGCTCGACCAGCCGGTCGCCTTCGACGACGGCGTGATCGTCGGAGCGGCCACGCTGGGCGGCCAGCCGGTGCTGGTGGCGGCACAGGAAGGCGCGTTTCTCGGCGGGGCGATCGGCGAGGTGCACGGTGCCAAGCTCATGGGTCTGATTGGCCGCGCCCGCGAAGAGAAGCCCGCCGCCGTGCTGTTTCTGTTCGACTCCGGCGGTGTGCGCCTGCACGAAGCCAACGCCGGCCTGATCGCGGTTTCCGAACTGCTGCGCGCGGTGCTGCGGGCGCGCCTGGACGGCGTCAAGTTCATCGGACTCATCGGCGGCTCTGGTGGTTGCTTCGGCGGCACCGGACTCATCGCCCGCTGCTGCGACGTCCTGGTGATGTCGGAGGAAGGGCGGCTTGCCATGTCGGGTCCGGAAGTGATCGAAACCGCGCGCGGTGTCGAGGAGTTCGACTCGCGCGACCGGGCGCTGGTGTGGCGCGTGACGGGTGGCAAGCACCGCTACCTGCTCGGTGAAGTCGACCGCCTGGTCGAGGACGATGTCCCGGATTTCCGCGCGGCGGCGATCGCGGCGCTCGATGCTCCTGGCGGATTGTCGCTCGCCGAGGTCGAGCGTGAGCACGAACGCCTGCAGCGACGCTGGGACCGCTTCGGAGAGGCCGACGATGCGCTGGAGATCTGGGGGGCGCTCGGCGTTGCCGAGCCGGAACGCATCTCGCTGCTTGCCGCCGCCGAATTCGTTGCGCTGGCCGATCCGCTGAGGAGGGCATCATGAACCGCAAGCAACTCCTGCAGGCCCTGTTCGGCGATACCTGGAAGGTCGAGCAGGAGCGGGGCAACTTCTTCGCGGGCACCGGCCGCGCCGGCGACGACCCGATCCAGGTGATCGGCACCGACGATGCAACCGAGGTCGGCGTCGACCTGGCGCTGGCGATGGCAGGTGCCGTGCTCGACACCGTGCGTGCACACCCGGGGCGCCCGATCCTCTTCCTCCTCGACACCCAGGGCCAGCGTCTGCGACGGCGCGACGAACTCCTCGGCCTGAACGGCTACATGGCGCATCTCGCCAAGTGCGTCGAGATCGCGCGCAGCCGCGGCCACCGCATTCTGAGCCTGGTGTACGGGCAGGCGGTCAGCGGCGGCTATCTCACCACGGGGATGATGGCCGATGCCTGCTACGCGCTCGCCGACGCCGAGATCAAGGTGATGAATCTGCCGGCCATGTCGCGCATCACCAAGATCCCGCTGGAGCGACTGGAAGCGCTGTCGCAGCAGTCGCCGGTGTTCTCCCCGGGTGTCGGCAACTACTACCGGATGGGTCATCTCACCGAGATCTGGCAGGGCGACCTCGCGGGACATCTGCGCAGTGCTCTGGCGGATGCGGGCACGAGCGCCGCGGCGGCAGGTGCCGATTCGCGCATGGCGCGCGGCCTGGAGCGCGGCGGGCGGACCCGCGCGTATCCCGTCGCCGAGCGGGTGCGAAGCGGTGGCTAGGGTGTCATCGCTCGCGCGGCACGATCTGGCGTGGCTCACGCCGGACGCAGCCGCGGCGGCGCGGCTGGCCGGCACTGCCTGCATCTGCGCGGCGCGCGCCAGCGCGCTGCTCGATGACTGGATCCGGCGCGGCCACCCGCTGATCGTCACGCGGCAGGAGCCGGCGGCGGCCGCTGACGTGTTGCTGGGGCTCGCGCTGCCGCCTGCGCAGGGCAGGATGCGCCTCGCGTTTCGCGTGCCGCGGCATGGTCTGCGCGAGACGCGGCGGCCGCCGACGCTGCTGGAGTCCTCACCGCGTCTGCCCGCGCACTGGCAGGAGAAGGTCGCGGCGCTGATCTCCTGCGCCGAGGTCGCGGCCGCCTGCCCGCGGCTGTACGGCTCGGCCGCCATCGAGATCGTGACCGGCGAGCCTTGCATCGGGCCGGCGTCTGATCTCGATCTGCTCCTCGCGCCGAGCACCTGGGCACGAGCCGGCGGTGTTGCGGCGGCGCTGACGGCGCTCGACGCCTGCGCGGGACCGCGCCTGGACGGGGAGATCGTCAGCCCCGCGGGGGCGGCGGTGGCCTGGCGCGAACTCGCGACGCAGCCCCGGCAGATTCTCGTGAAAGGCCAGAGGCACGTCGGCCTCATGAGCACGGCGGCGTTCGCGCGCGGGTTCGCGGCACTCACCAAGGCGGCCTGACTTGGAAAGCGCACACGCCTCGTCACGGTTCGGCGCCCTGGCGTGCGAAGCGCTGGAATTCGAACTGGCGCTGGCGCCGAAGCCCGGTCTCGTGACGCCCATCGATCACGGCAGTCACGCCGACATGGACCATCGCACCTTCCGCGCGAGCATCGCCGCGCTGCGGCCGTACTTCGTCGACTGCGCCCGTCTCGGTGCGCGGGGCGCACCCTTCG
>JAEUMW010000124.1 GCA_016791345.1 Betaproteobacteria bacterium
GGCGGCGCTTCAACTCCGCTGGCTGCGCCGATACTGCGGCCGCCACGTGCGGCAGGTGTCCTGCTACTCCTCGTCGATCCGCGCGAAGCGCTCCGCCAGGAAATCGATGAGCCGGCGCACCGCAGGCAGCAGTCCGCGCCGGGAGGGGAACACGGCGTGGATGACGCCGCACTGCGGTGCCCATCCGGGCAGCACTTGCAGCAGCGCGCCCGCGCGAAGCTCGTCGCCGACCATCATCGTCGGCAGCGATGCGATGCCGACGCCGGCGACCGCGGCACAGCGCAGTGTGGTCATGTCGTCAGTCACCAGACGCGGCGTGTGCCTGATTGCGGCTGTCGCACCCTCGGGGCCTTCGAGCTGCCACACGTGTTCCGGTCGCGGTGGTCCCTGGTCGAGGGTCGGCAGCGTGTTGAGATCCGCCGGCACCTTCGGCGCGGGATGGCGGTGCAGCAGCGACGGGCTTGCGACCAGGCCCCACCTGCGTTTGCCGAGAACCTTCACGATCAGGTCGCTGTCCTGCAGCGGCGGCATGCGGGCGCGGATCGCGACATCGATGCCTTCCGCGATCACGTCGACGCGACGGTTGGTCTCTTCGAGGTGCAGGGTCACGCGCGGATGCTCGATCAGGAACGCCGCCAGCATCTCAGCCACCCGCGCATGCAGGAGCGCGACCGGGCAGGTGATCCGCACCACCCCGCACGGTTCCGAGTGCGTCATCTCGATGGCGTCCTGTGCGGCATCCGCTTCCACCAGCATCGCTTTGCAGTGGGCGTAGTAGCGCTGGCCGATGTCCGTGACCGAGAAGCGGCGGGTCGAGCGCTGGATGAGGCGCACGCCGAGCCGTTCCTCCAGCAGCGCGATGCGGCGGCTCAGCTTCGACTTCGGCAGACCCAGCGCGCGTGCTGCTGGCGCGAACCCCCGGTGGTCCACCACCTGCGCGAAGTAGAAGAGGTCGTTGAGGTCCCGCTGCATCCTCGCCCCGTCGTTCCATGGGCAGGACGCTGAGGATACATTACGGCGTCTACTGCCCGCGACGTGACGCCCCTATTCTTCGTTGCGTACGAGGCCGCCTCGGCCCCCATCAAGGAGGAACGCAATGAAGAGAATCCTCGGCGTCTACGAAAGTCCGCGCTCGCACTGGGTGGGCGACGGTTTTCCGGTACGCACGCTGTTTTCCTACGACACGATGGGCGCGCACCTGAGCCCCTTCCTTATGCTGGACTACGCGGGACCGGCGCACTTCGCCCCGGCAGCGCGCCCGCGTGGTGTCGGCGTGCATCCGCACCGCGGCTTCGAGACGGTGACCATCGTCTATCAGGGCGAGCTGGAACACCGCGATTCCACCGGCAGCGGCGGGCGCATCGGCGCCGGCGACGTGCAGTGGATGACGGCGGCGTCCGGCATCCTGCACGAGGAGTTTCATTCGACGGAATTCACGCGCACCGGCGGCACGCTCGAGATGGTGCAGCTGTGGGTGAATCTTCCCGCCCGCGACAAGCGTGCGGCGCCCGGCTATCAGACCTTGCTCGACCGCGACATTCCCCGGGTGGACCTGCCCGGCGCGGCCGGCAGCGTGCGCGTGATCGCCGGCGCCTTTGACGGACGCCGCGGTCCGGCGCGAACCTTCACGCCGATGGAGGTCTGGGACGTGCGCGTGAAGCAGGGCAGCCGCGTCGAGTTCGACGTGCCGGAAGGCCACACGGCGGCCCTCGTCGTTCTGCGCGGATCGGCTCGGGTGAACGACGGCGAACCCGCGCGCGACGGGCAGATGGTCGTGCTTGCGCGGGACGGCGGCGGCATCTGCGTGGAGGCCATGAGCGAGACGACGATCCTGCTGCTTGCCGGCGCGCCGATCGACGAGCCGATCTCCGGCTACGGGCCGTTCGTGATGAATACGCGGGCCGAGATCCGCCAGGCCATCGACGACTTCAACGGCGGCCGCTTCGGCGCGATGGCGCAGTGAGCAGTCGGGTTGCGCGGGGCTCGCGCCGGCCCCGCGTGACGATGTCGTATCATCGCCGCACGGACGCCGCGCGGGGCGTGAACGACGGCGCTTGTGCTGCGGTGCCGGAGGAGGCGACGTGAAGAACAGCGTGGGCAGGGAGATACCGGCCCACATCGCGGGTTATCGCGCGGTCAGACCGTTCACCGGCGCGTTCGACAATCTGGGTGTGGTGACGCGCACCACGGCGACCTTGACGAGCGCCGTGCCGGACCGGCAGAAGGTGCTGCCCGACATCGCGACGGCGATCCGCGCGTGCGGCCTCAGGGACGGTGCCACCATCTCGTTTCACCACCATCTGCGCGACGGCGATCACGTGCTCAACCGGGTGCTCGCCGAGATCGCGCGGCTCGGGATTCGCGACGTTCGCGTCGCGTCGAGTTCGCTCTTCCCGGTACACGCGCCCCTGGTCGATCACTTCGCGAGCGGCGTGGTGACGGGGCTCTGTGCCACCTACATCGCCGGGCCGGTGGGCGAGGCGATCGCGCACGGCGCGCTCGCCCGGCCGATCGTCATGTACACGCACGGCGGGCGCGCGCGGGCCATCGAGGCGGGCGACCTGCACATAGACGTCGCCTTCGTCGCTGCGCCGACCGCCGACACCTACGGCAACATCAACGGCGTCGACGGCGTGTCCGCGTGCGGCACGCTCGGCTATGCCGCGACCGACGTGCGCTATGCCGACTGGGTGGTCGCGGTCACCGACCATCTCGTCCCCTATCCGGCCTGCCCGATCGACATCACGCAGGACCAGGTCGACTTCGTGGTTGCGGTGGATTCGATCGGCGACCCGAAAGGCATCGTCTCCGGCATCACCCGCGCGACGACCGATCCCGTCGGACTGCAGATCGCCGACATGGCGACGAGGGTGATCGAAGCCTCGGGGCTCCTCGGCGAGGACTTCTCGTTCCAGACCGGTGCCGGCGGCATTTCGCTGGCGGTGGCGGACTCGCTGCGCGAGACCATGTACCGCAGAAACGTGCAGGGCAGCTTCGCGGCCGGCGGCATCACCGGTTACATCGTGGACATGCTCGAGACCGGACTCTTCCGCGCGCTCTTCGACGTGCAGTGCTTCGATCTGCGTGCGGTCGATTCCTATCGACGCAATCCGCTGCACCAGGCGATGACGGCTTCGATGTATGGGAATCCGCACAACCGGGGCGCTGTGGTCAACCGCCTGAGCGCGATGATCCTGGGCGCGGCCGAGATCGATCGCGAGTTCAACGTCAACGTGACGACGGGCGCGGACGGTCGCATCATGGGCGGCTCCGGCGGACACGCCGACTGCGCGGCGGGCGCCAAGCTCGCCCTGGTGACGACCCGGCTCAACGCCGGCGGCTATGCCAAGGTGGTGGACAGCGTGACCACGGTCACGACACCGGGCGAGACGGTGGATGCGCTGGTGACGGACGCCGGCGTGGCCGTGAACCCGCGGCGGGAGGATCTGCGCGAGCGGCTCGTGTGCGCCGGGCTTCCGGTCGTGTCCATCGACGCACTGCGGGAAAAGGCGGCGGCACAAAGCGTGAACACCGCCCGCAAACCCTCGGCGCACGGGCGCGTAGTGGCCGTGGTCGAATATCGCGACGGCAGCGTCATCGATGTCGTCAGGGAAACCGGAGCGTGAACGGTTTCACGATCCTTGATCGGTGGCAGTGCTGCTCACGCCGGAGCCAGAGGCGCGGGCAGGACGAGCCCCTAGCGAGTTCCGGAAGGCGCTGCCTGCTGCGGCGTATCGAGGTCCTCCTCGATGAATCGCAGCAGTGCCTCGGCCAGCGCCTCGCGGGGATAGGCGTTCTCGGTCACGAACATCGCGCTGATGGTTGGATGTGAACGCGAGATCGGCACCGCGATCGCCCAGTGGTCGGCATTCAGGTAGGCGACCAGAACGCTGCCCGGAATCACTTGGTTGTAGAAGATCACTTGGCTGTCGTTGCGCCCGTCGATGCGCGCGAGCTTGTCGTAGCTCGACTTGAGGATGCGCGAGATGCGCTCCGGCTGCGGAAGGGTGACGAGCGAGTAGTAGCGAAGTCCGCCCGGCAGCGGATTCTGCGCGAGCCATGCCTGACGCTCGGCGGGACGCAGGCTCGCGACGCCACCGCCATCGCCCGACCCGCAGGTGGCGCCGGGAAAGTGTCGCAGCAGATCGGCCTGATACTGCTCGGCGTCGTTGGCCAGCGGCGATCCGCCGACGGCGCCGCTTGCACTCACCACGGCAGCCACCCGCGAGCGAATCTCCGGATAGGCGACCACCGCTTCGAGGATGTCGGGCGCTCCCTTGGAATACCCGATCAGGACGAGGCGCGGCGCCCCTTCGGCCGGCATCGCCAGCAGCGCATCGCGAATCTGGCGGGCGTTGTTCGCGCTGCTCGAAAGCGCGTCGACCTTGAGCAATCCTTGGTCATAGCCGTAGGCACGCACATGCTTTGCGACACTGCCGGTCGGGTCCAGCCATTCCTCGAAGCACTCATACCCGATGCCTGCCACCACGAGCGCGACGAGGCCGCGGCGGGACGATCCGAGCTCGACCGGCTTTCCCGTTGCTGCCGGCTCCGTGCCGACCTTCGTCAGTGCCTCATCGCAGGGCCGGTAGTCCGGAGTTGCATCCTTTCGTGCATCGAGCACCGCGCAATAGATCTCCCGGAAGCGTGCACGTTTGTCCACGACGCCGGTCTGAGCCGCAGGCACGAGCGCGAGCGGCGGCGTGTCGGTCGAGAACGGCAGCAACGGTTTCGATGCGCACCCCGCCAGCACGCCCGACAACAAAGCCATTACGATCGAACCGGCTGCACGAGCCGGCTTGCGTGCGGCGCATCGCGCAGGGCGGTTCGGGTCCGTGCCCTGGGGTGCGTCGCGCATTCCGATTGCCATCACCAGTAGTATCTCCAGTCGAACAACATGCGAAGTCCCAGCGAGTAGACCGTCTGCAGATCGGCCGGAGAGCCTCCGATCGGGCGTTCCACCTTGCTGTCGTAGGGGAAGTCCGCGGCCACGAAGAACTGGAACATGAGTTCCGAACTCTGGTTGGAAGAGAAGGATCGATACGGACGATACTCGACGAGCGGCAGTTCGACATAGATCGACTTGAAGTTGACCACGCGCCCGAGGCCGTCCGGGCGATCGTTCGGCACGATCATCTGATCCGTGTTCAACAGGCCATAAGCGACGATCCCGACCTCGCGCCCGAGAACGAACTGAAAGCGTCCGATGGGTGTTGCCCAACCGGCCTGCCAGCCGAACATGCCTCCGTTGGCGGCGCTCACCGCCATCTGCGAATAGCGCTCGGGGTCGAAGAAGTACACCGGCGCGAGGAACAGCAGATCGCCGGGAAGCAGGTAGTACGGCATGCGGATGCGGCCGGAGAGCCCCGTGCGCGCCGGGATCGCCGCCCCCAGACTGCCGGTCAGCGCGGCCCCCACACCGGTATCGGAAAAGTTGTTGGTCGAGGGGCTGTCGGCGGTAAAGCCGACCTGCAGAAAGGCCAGTCCATCGCCGGCATCCCCGAGCGCTCCCTCCAAGCCCAGGCCGGCGCGAACCGCAATATCGAGCCCATAGATGAAGCCGTTCTGGTTCTGCCCCGACGCGAAGCCGCCGTTGATGCCGCGCCCGTCGATCGATCCGACCAATCCGACGAATGCCCCGACTTCGCTGCGTGCCCTGGGCTGTGCTCCCAGCCCCGGACCCAGACCCGGGACCGGAGTTTCCAGAAGCGTTTCCTCGAACAGGGGACGGTAGGGACTCTTGCCGGTGCCCAAGGCCAGATTGCGCTCGGGAAAAGTGAGGTTCTTGCAGATGTCGAAGGTTTCGGGCGCCGCAGGCGCCGTCGCAGCGTACGGAACGTCGTACCCGCGCGACCGGCCGGTCGCCGTATCGAGCACCTGCTCGAGGCTCGTGCGCACTGCGTGGGCAGCAAACTCGGCATCCTCGGGACGCATGTGCGCATCACCCATGAGAACGACGGTGTGGTCACGCCCCTTCCAGGTGAACACTTCGAGGCCGTTCTGGTTGTAGAAGTCGTGGGTCCCCTTGCGTTGCGACACATCGCCCCAGCTGCCGGCGACGTGACCGGACGCATGCATGTCCTCCAGAAAATGCAGGGCGAAGGCTTCGTCGAACAGCATCGCGCGCACGAGCGCACGTCGCTCGTCCGGCGTGAGGTTGGGTTCGTTCGCAAGCCGGCTCGCCTTCTGCAGTGCGCTCACGTGAAGCCAGACATAGACACCGGGTGCGTTGAGGTCCGCTCCGACCTGAAGCGCAAGCCCGCCGTAGCGAATCACGTCGAGCTTGGTGTCCGGACGCGGCGTCAGGAAGTGCGCGAGGTTGGCATCGGCACGCGTCGCGTACTTGGGGTCGGCGCGCTGCAGGCGGGTGTCGGCTGCGCGCAGGGCGTTCACGCGCTTG
>JAEUMW010000125.1 GCA_016791345.1 Betaproteobacteria bacterium
TGCACCACGATGTAGTGCCACACCCCTTTCTTGACGGCCTTGCTGAAGATCTTCGACGTCTTTCGGGTTGAGTTGCCGCCATCCAGGACGGTGTTCGAACTCAGCATCGCATCCATGGTGCCGTTGCGCCGCAGATAGAACGCCGGAGTCGGAAGACTGTTGCTGCTCGTTACACCATGCCCGAGCTCCATGATGTCGAGATCATCACCAGTGCCGTTGAACGGGTGATCGGAGTCCACATAGAAAGCGAATGCGGCCCAGTACGGCACGCTCTGCATCACGTTCGTGGGGGATGTCCACTGCGAGAACGCCTCTGCCCGCGCTGATTGATAGCCGCTGTCCTTCCGATAAGCCATGCCTTGGATGATCTTGTGGCGGTAGGCCTTCTTCGTCGAGCTTACGGGGTCGTTGGCTCTCATCACCGTAAACTGGCTCGTTTTGAAGTCAAGATAACCTGGCTCCGGGAACGCGGTGATAGTCCGCTGGATGTTCTTTCCCGATTGATCGACGCCAAGCTGCAGCGTGACGTACTTATTGTGTTGTGCGAGAGGGGTTCTCGGGTTGGCCGAGTACACTATTCGCGCATCGTTGTATTGTGGCGCGGCGGCGTGAGCAGCCGAGAGGTGAGTACCAATAGCCGCACCTGCCAGCAGCAGTGGCCAGTAGATCTTCATTGCGTTCTCCTGTCGAATTGAGATGTTGTTGTTTTTTGCGACAGTTCGAGCAAACCATATGCCGAGCAGCCGTGACAGGAATCTGGGGAAGTGCCCCTTCTGATCGCGTGCCTTTGCACGCGAAAAGGTACAGCTGGAATGCCGTTGATGGCGGAACGTACCGGTCGGAAATCCGGGCCTTGAGAAACGCCGGCGGATCCCTATCCGCTACGGCTTTTGCGCAACATGGCCACGAGGCAACTGCTCATCGGTGGATCTCCCACCGGTCAGCAGGAGAGTCATAAACACCGTACGCCGTTTGTCAGAAGGCGCAGTGCGGCTATGCGCTGGACGCGGCTTGAGTTTACTGCGCCCCGGCCGGTACGCTTGTGACGCCGAGGTTCTCGTAAATTTCGAGGAAGCGATTGCCCAAACGCGGCAACGTATGGTTGCTGAGAACACGCTCGCGCGCCGCGTCGCCGTATTGCGTGAGCTGGTCACGATGTTCGTGTAGCCACTTGATGGACGAAGCAAGCGCGCGCGGATCGTGAGGAGGGACGAACAACCCTTCCCTGTGATCGCGCATCACCTCCGGAATCGCTCCCACTTCACACGTGACGGGAACGGTCCGCGCCACCATGCTCTCGAGCAAGGCGTACGGCAACCCCTCGCGATGATACGTGGGAAAGACGAACACCTCGGATTCCAGCCAGAGCGCGTCCTTCTCAGGGCCAAACACCGAACCCTTCATCGTCACGCGGTCAGCGATCCCCAGCTCAGCGATTCGCTGCTCGAGTCGCTGCTGATCGGGACCTGAGCCGGCAATCGCGAGTTTGACGTCCACGCCTTCGTCGCGAAGCAGCGAAACGGCTTCCACGGCCTCGAAGACGCCCTTGACTTCGGCCAGACGCCCCATGAATACGAGACGCAATGGACGGTCCGCGTCGATGTCTGCCGTCGATCCCACTAGGTTGTCGACTTCGATTGCGTTCGGCGCGACCTTGAGTTCGACGTCCGGCGAGAATGCGTGGTAGGCCGTGCGCTGGAACTCCCCGAGCAACACGATCACGCTCGGCAAACGGAAAACCTTGCGCAGCAGCCTTCGCAGCAGCTCATTGTCGGGGGTGAAGTCGAGCGGGAGATCGCCGCCATGGACCTGGTAGACCACTTTGCAGCCGCAAGAGCGGGAGACGATCAGATACGCCAAATCCCGCCAGAACGCCTTTGCGTTCATGGACGTATTGATGTGGACGATGGGATGCTGGTAGCGGCGGATGGTTTTCGCCAGCTGCCATGGCGATACGAGAAGCCGCCACAGCTTCCGTAAGGACGACTCATACCTGCCTTCGCTTCCGACCTGGAAGTGCAGGAGCCTGAAGTGCTGCGCGAGATCCGTCCTAAGGAGTTGATTGAGGTGGGTACTGACGCCACTCACCGCAGTGAGCGCGGGACCCAGGAGAAGAACGGTCTGATGGATGTGGCCGGTGATGTGCATCGGATCGACCCCTAGAACATTGGCATTGCGTGCGCCTTGCTCCCGCTACCCTGCGGATCAGGCATACACCAAACTGAAGAACCCCCCCCCGAGACGGGACCGCAGGTTGTTTGGCAAATCTATACGATGGGCGGCCGCGGGGTCAACCTGTCGGCCCTGAAAAAACAGCGCTGTACAGGCTTCGCGTGAGACCCGGAGCCTGAAACGGAGGCGGCGGCTCGCCAACCTCGCTGGCGCTGCCCGGTACACACGAATACGAGACGCCGTGCGTGCCGATGTGGCACGTGCGTACGTGGGTCTCAGCCGGAGGGCTATCGAATTGCCGCAGGAACCAATCGGCGGCGGTGGCGTGGAACTACTTCCGAAATGCCCGGAACAGTCCCGCTATGAGCGCCTGGACCGGCGCCCGCCGCTTCACGCCTTCACGTCTGGATTGACCAGATTCTCCGGCGTCCCGCCCGTGAGCGCTGCGACCAGGTTGCGCGCCGCAGTCATCGCCATGGCAAGCCGCGTCGCGCGCGTGGAGCTGGCAATGTGAGGCGCCAACACGACGTTTCGCAGCTGACGGAAGCCGGGATGCAGTGCTGGCTCGTTCTCGTACACATCGAGCCCTGCGGCCAGAATTCGGTGTGATTCGAGCGCATCCACGAGCGCCTCGTCGTCGACGACGCCGCCGCGTGCGATATTCACCAGGATCGCGGTCGGCTTCATCTTCCAGAGCTCGGCGCGCCCGATGAGATGGTGGGTCTCCCACGAGTAGGGTACCGTGAGCACGACGAAGTCCGCCCATTCGAGCAGGGCATCCTTTTCTGCGTAGGCGGCACCGAGTTCCTCCTCGGTCTGCGCCGGCAGGCGGTTGCGGTTGTGGTAGCGCAGCGTCATGTCGAAACCGCGCGCTCGCCGTGCGATCGCTTGACCGATGCGCCCCATGCCGAAAATGCCGAGCGCCGCTCCATGGACGTCCGTACCGAGCAATTGCTTGAGTTCCCAGCGCGTCCAGTCGCCCCGGCGCAGATACGCTTCGGCCTCGGTGATGCGGCGGGCAGTCGCGAGGAGGAGCGCCCAGGCGAAGTCAGCGGTGCTCTCCGTCAGCACGCCCGGCGTATTGGTCACCTTGATGCCGCGGATGGTGCAGGCGCCGACATCGATGTTGTTGTAGCCGACGCCGATGTTGCACACCGCCTGCAGGCGCGGCGCTCGCGCGATCAGTGTGGCGTGGATCCGGTCGGTGATGGCGGTGACGACGCCATCGCAGTCCGCGAGTTTGTCAGCGAGCGCTGCGGCGTCCCAGGTTTCGTCCTCGGGGTTGGCGATAACGTCGAAATGATTGAGCAGGTAGGCCGTGACCTCGTCGAAGACGTCGCGCGTGACGAGAATTCTCGGTTTCATTCGGATGACTCCCTGTGAATGTTGCGGCAACCGGTTTCGCGCAGGCACAGAGCGCCGGCAAGCCCGGCGAGCGAAGCCAAGGCGAGCGTACCCACGGCGAGACGGAACGCCTCCGACCCCGCTGCGTGAACCCCCACCCCACCGCTCGCACGGTCCAGAATCCACCCCACCAGCGGCTGCAGAATGGCGGCGCCGAGGAAAACGCCGGTGTTCACGAGGCTCACCGCAACCCCGGCAAACTCGCGCCGGTTGACCTCCTTCGCGTTGGCGAGCGTCAACGTGAACGCGGCTCCGGTCAAACCCATCCCCAGGCACAGCCCAAGGCTCGCTGTGGCAGACATTGCGATGCCCATCAGCCACGGCAACCAACCACAACAGTAGGCGACCGCGGCCACGAGCAACACCGCTTTGCGCCGCCGCAGGCGGTCGGACACGATGCCGACAGTCATGGCACCCACTGCAAAGCCGAGCAGCATTGCACTCGTGTGCCACGTGGCAAGCGATCGGTCCATTCCATGAACATGCACAAGATAGGGCACCCCCCACAGACCCGCGAAGGTGAGCAGCGTCCCGGCAAGGCCGATGTTGGCGACGAAGCCCGGCCACGAGTAGCGGTTACGCATGACCTCCATCAGGCCGGTCGACCAGGGAATGACCCGACGGTGCGCCGGCACGGGAAACTCATGCGGGGAGTCGAGACCGACATCCTGCGGCCGGTCGTGCACGAAGCGCCACGACAGGGCCGCCAGAACGACCGACACGACGCCGGTCACAATAAATACCGTGCGCCACGATACGACGGTCACGAGCCATGCAAGAGGCGCCGCGGAGAGGATCGCCCCCATGTTGCCGAGGAATACCGTGACACCGGCCATGGTCGCGAACTCGCGCTCGCGAAACCACTCGGCCACCAGCTTGAGCAGCGCCACGAACATGACCGAGACGCCGAATCCGACGAGGGTGCGCCCCAGCATGGCAACGGCAAGGGTCGACGCCGTGCCAAAGGCAGCCGAGCCGGCACCTGCGATGAGACCCCCTGCCGTGACGATGCGCCGCGTGCCAAAGCGGTCGACCAGGACGCCGGTAGGGATCTGCATCACGGTGTAGACGTAGAAGTAGGTCGCTGCCAGCACCCCGAGGGCGACGCCGCTCGTGTGAAATGCCTGCGCGAGATCCCCTGCGATCGCCGCCGGCGCGACGCGGTGGAAGAACGAAAGCATGTAGCCTCCTGCCACCAGCGCGTAGGCCGTCCACCGCAGTCGCTGGAGGGAAGCGCCGGAGGCGCGCACGGCGAATACGCGGCCTGTCTACCGGTACAGATAGTTCGGCAGCCAGAGCGCGATCTCGGGCCACACATAGAGGAGGAACATGGCCAGAACCTGAATCGCCATGAACGGCATCATCCCCGCGAAGATCTGGTTCAGGGTCACGTGCAGGGGCGCCACGCCCTTGAGATAGAAGGCGGCCATCGCCACCGGCGGCGAGAGGAACGCCGTCTGCAGGTTGAGTGCGACGAGGATGCCGAAGAACAGCGGATCGATCTCGAAGTGCGCAATGAGCGGAATGAAGATCGGCATGAAGATCACGATGATCTCCGTCCACTCCAGAGGCCAGCCAAGCAGGAAGATGATGATCTGCGAAAGCAGCAGAAACTGGATCTTGGTCAAGCCAAGCGACAGAACCCAGTTGTTGATGATCTCCTGCCCGCCGAGCAGCGCGAACACCGCGGAGAAAAGTGCCGATCCCACGAAGAGCCAGCACACCATGGCGGACGTGCGCGCAGTCAGAAAAATCGATTCCTTGAGGCGCTGCCAGGTAAGTTGTCGGTATCCAATGGCAAGCAGAAACCCGCCCAGTGAGCCGATCGCTGCAGCCTCCGAAGGCGTCGCCAAGCCGAAGACGATGCTCCCCAGCACGCCCAGGATCAGCACCGTGAGCGGGAAGAAAGAGGTAAGGAGCATCCCCACCACTTGGAAGAACGGGACGTCGCTCTCCTCGGATGGCAGCTTCGGCGCAACCCTGGGATTGATGATCGCGCGGATGATCACGTAAACCACGTAGAGCACGGCGAGCCCTACTCCGGGTAGAAACGCACCGGCGTAGAGCTTGACGACCGATACGCCGGCGGTTGCCCCATAGAGGATCAGCATCACCGACGGGGGGATCAGGATGCCGAGGCAGCCACCGGCGGTGATCGCGCCTGCGGAGAGCTTGACGTCGTACCCCGCGCGCAGCATGGCGGGCAGCGCGAGCAGCCCCATCAGCGTCACCACCGCCCCGACGATGCCGGTGGCAGTAGCAAACGCCGCGCACGTGATGATGGTGGCCACCGCGAGCGAACCCGGCACGTGCTTCATGGCGAGCTGCATCGAACGAAACAGCTTGTCGATGATGTTGGCGCGCTCGATGATGTAACCCATGAAGACGAACAGCGGAATCGAGATCAGTACGTCGTTGGTCATGACGCCGTAGGTTCTCTGGACCATCAGGTCGAGGATGGAATTCTCGAAGATCGGCTGCCCGGGCTTGTAGAAGGAATAGAAGCCGAAGATCATGCCGAGCCCCATCAGCGTGAAGGCGGTGGGAAAGCCGAGCATGATCGCCACCACGATCAGCCCGAGCATCAAAAGCCCGATGTGGCCGTTCGTGATCTGCTCGGTCGAGAGGAAGATACCGGCGATGCAAGCGATCACGACCCCGAGCGAGACGAGGCCGACGGTCATCGG
This sequence comes from Betaproteobacteria bacterium, assembly GCA_016791345.1. NCBI lineage: Bacteria > Pseudomonadati > Pseudomonadota > Betaproteobacteria > Betaproteobacteria bacterium. The sequence continues at coordinate 6,264 of JAEUMW010000125.1, forward strand.
GCTCTTCATCGGTCTTCTCCGCGCCGGGCGTGCGGCCGCGTCGGATCGGCGAGGTTCGGCGGCTCGCCCTCGGTGTAGCGCTCGCCGGCGCGGGTCGGGACGTCTTCGGCCTGAACCATCTTCTTGAGCTCGTCCACGTCTACCTCCTCGACGTCGTGCGCGCGCCGGGGCCACGCGCCGGTTCGCAGGCAGATCACGCAGCGCGCGATCTCCGCCAACCCCTGCAACAGGACGAGGAATCCTGCGATCGGGATCAGCGTCTTGAAATGGTAGACGGGCGGACCGCTCGCCGTGAGCGACGAATGCTCGCGCAGTCCCCAGGCGATCTTCGCGAAGTCGATGCCGGCATACGCCAGTGCCGCGATGCCGGGGATGAAGAAGAGAAAGTAGAGCAGGAGATCGAGGCCAGCCTGCATCCGCGGCGGGAAGAAGCCATACAGCACATCGCCGCGCACATGGCCGTTGCGCGCGAGCGTGTAAGCCCCGGACATCATGAAGAGCGCGCCGTAGAGCATGTAGCTGACATCGAACACCCAGTCGGTGGGTGCCCGGAAAAGATATCGAGCGAAGACGTCGTAGCAGACGATCGCCGTCAAGATCACAATGGCCCAGGAAGAAGCCTTTCCCGCCCACGTGCTGAGGTTGTCGATCGCGTGGAGATACCTGCCCATCGGCTTCTCCAGAAAAAACGGCGCGGCCTGACGTCCGCGCCGGATGTCTACGAGTTGGACGGAATCCCGCGGCTACGCCTTCTTGAAGTAATGGTCGTAGGCGAATTCGTTGCTGACAATGGTGTCGTTGGACCAAGGCACGACGCGCTGCGCGAACTTGCGCTGGGATTCGATGATCTTGGCAAAGAGCGGATTCTCCGCGCTCTTGGCAGCGACAACCTTGTCCCACGCGGCAAGCTGGGCCTGCAGCACTTCCTTGGGAGTGCGGAAGAACTTCACGCCCTGCCCCTTCATCCCTTCGTAGTCCTTCGAGTAGCGGTCGACCGCCTTCCACGACATGTCCGCGCTCGATGCCTGCGCGGCATTGGCGAGAATGGCCTTGATGTCGGCGGGCAAGGCATCGTAGCGCTTCTTGTTGAACATGATCTCGAAGCACTCGAGCGGCTGATGGTAGCTCTGCAGCATGCAGATCTTCGACACATCGGGAAAACCCAGGAGCCGATCCGACGAGGCATTGTTGAACTCGGCCGCATCGATCAGTCCGCGGTCGAGCGCCGGCACGATCTCGCCGCCCGGCAGCGACACCACGGCTGAGCCCATCTCCTTGAAGACGTCCACCGACAATCCCACGGTGCGGTACTTGAGCCCCTTGAAATCGGCGGCGCTCGTCACCTGCTTCTTGAACCAGCCCAGCGGCTGAGTCGGCATGGGACCGTAGAGAAAGCCGACGACGTCGAACTTCATGACGTTCTGGTGCAGGTCGAGATAGAACTGCTTGCCGCCACCGTATTCGAACCAGGAGAGCAGCATGTTGGCATCCATCCCGAAAGACGGTCCGGTGCCGAAGAGCGAATAGGCGGAGTTCTTGCCGTACCAGTACGCCGCAACGCCGTGGCCGCCGTCGAGCGTGCCCTTGTTGACTGCGTCGATGAGGTCGAAGGCCTTGACCACCGCGCCCGCCGGCAGCACCTCGATCTTGAGGCGGCCGCCGGTCATTTCGTTCACCTTCTTGGCATAGTCGAGCGCGTACTCGTGGAAGATGTCCTTGGTCGGCCAGGTGCTCTGGAACTTGAAGGTCGTGGTCGGCTCCGATCTGGCGATCATCGGGAAGCCGAGAGTCGCCGCACCGCCCGCTGCGGCAGCGGTCTTCAGGAATCTGCGGCGCGTACCATCGGCGCTTCGCAGGCGCTTGTCAGTGTCTTTCCTGGCCATGTCTTCCTTCCTCCTCGTTGTTGTAGTTCCGTTCGCCGCGCACGGCGAAAGCCGCGCGCGCAGCAAGACCGAACGGTCAATTGATGGTAAGTCCCACCTCCTGCCAAATCAAGGTTTAGTGATAGCCCGATGGCGATGACTGAGGTCCGGCCGATTAACGGTACGGACACGTCCGCCGCTGCTTCGCCGCCCGATCACCCTGTTCCGGGAAAATGCACTTACAATCCCTACCGCCCACGCGGTCAACAAAGCTCTTGCCTGTCCGCGACGGTGCAATAGCGCGAAACGAACCTGAAACCCGACATGCACGGTACTAGCAAAGCAATCGACGCGATCTTTGGCTGGAGCCCCGTGTGGGTTGCGGGAGCGCTGTTTGTGGTGACCTACATCGTCATCATGAGCGAGCGGGTGAACCGCGCCATTGTCGCGCTCATCGGCGCGAGCCTCATGATCCTCGCGGGCGTGCTCACCCAGGATGCGGCGGTTCGCGGCCAGGACTTCAACACGCTAGGCTTGCTCGTCGGCATGATGGTGATCGTGGCGGTGACCCGCAAGTGCGGCGTGTTCCAGTATGTGGCGATCTGGTCGACGAAGAAGGTTCAGGCGCGGCCCTGGGGCATCCTCGTGACGCTGGCGGTCGTGACTGCGCTCTTCTCCGCGTTACTCGACAATGTGACCACGGTGCTTCTCATCGTGCCAGTTACGCTGCTCATCACTGAAGAGCTCAAGGTCCCCCCCTATCCCTACCTCTTCAGCACCATCTTGTCCTCCAACATTGGCGGCACGGCGACCCTCATCGGCGATCCGCCGAATATCATGATCGGCAGCGCGGTCGGACTGTCGTTCAACGACTTCCTCGTCCATCTGGCGCCGGTCTGCGTCCTTATCATGGCGGTCACGTTTATTCCGCTCTACGCGATCTGGGGCCGCCGTCTTGCGGCCAGCGAGGAATTGCGCGAGCGCGTGATGGGCTTCGACGAACGCAAAGCGATCACGGATGCGCGCCTCCTAAAACAGTCGCTCGTCGTTCTCGCCATCGTCGTGCTGGGTTTTGTTACGCACGACGCGCTCGGTCTCAAGCCTGCCACCATCGCGCTCTTCGGCGCGGCGCTGCTGCTCTTTCTCGAAAACTTCGGCCGCAGTTCAGAGCATCAGTCGCAGAACGTGCACCATGCCTTTGCGGAAGTCGAATGGATCACGATCTTCTTCTTCATTGGGCTTTTCGTCCTCGTCTACGGCATCGAGGAGGCCGGACTGATCCGGCTCATGGCCGAGCAACTGCTCGCCACCACCGGGGGCGACGTCACGGTCACGGCGCTCGCCATCCTCTGGGGCTCGGCGATCCTGTCGGCCTTCGTCGACAACATCCCCTTCGTGGCCACCATGATCCCCCTCATCAAGTCGATGGGGCCGGCGTTCGGCGGCGACGCCGCGCTAGTGCCGCTGTGGTGGTCGCTCGCCCTCGGGGCCTGCCTCGGCGGCAATGGCACACTGATCGGCGCTTCCGCCAACCTCGTCGTCGCCGGCTTCGCAGAACGTGCCGGAACACCGATCCGGTTCATGCGCTTTCTCAATACAGCACTGCCGCTCATGCTTTTCTCCATCGCCATCAGCCACGTGTATATCTACTGGCGTTACCTGCAGCATTGACAAGGAGTGCGCCCGGTCAAGGCTGTCCGCGGGCGCCACATTCACGGCATACTCTCGCAGCCGTCCGACCCTGACGCACGCCCGAGTCGATGAATCTCCTTCTTGCCCTCCTGCTGCCCCTCGCGGTCGGACCCTGGTTGCTGCCGCTTGCGGGACGCGTCGGCCGGGTCGCGGCCGCCTGGACAGCTGCAGCCCTCACGGCCACCTCGCTTGCCCTGGTGGCGGACCTCGCGCCGCCGGTGCTTGCGGGGGAAACCGTCATCGCGCACTGGCGCTGGTTTCCGCAGATCGGTCTCAGCCTGTCCCTGCGACTCGACGGCCTGTCTCTGCTCTTCGCCGGGCTCATCCTGGTCATCGGTCTGCTGATCATTCTCTACGCCCGGTATTACCTCGACGCGAACGACTCCCTGGGGCGGCTGCTCGGCCTCCTGATGCTGTTCATGGGCGCCATGCTCGGCATCGTGGTCTCGGAGAATCTACTTCTACTTTTCGTCTTCTGGGAGCTCACCAGCCTCTCTTCCTTCCTGCTGGTGGGCTACTGGCACCAGCGTCAGGACGCACGCGAGGGTGCGCGCACAGCGTTTGCGGTAACGGCAAGCGGCGGGCTCGCGCTGCTGGGCGGCCTCCTTCTGCTCTATCGCATGACGGGCACCTTCGAACTCACGCAGGTGCTGGCTGCAAACGAGGTGATCGCCGCGCACCCGCTCTACATACCCATGCTTCTGCTGGTGCTGCTCGGCGCCTTCACGAAGAGTGCGCAGTTTCCCTTCCACTTCTGGCTGCCGCAGGCGATGGCGGCGCCCACACCGGTGTCGGCGTACCTGCATTCGGCAACGATGGTGAAAGCCGGCGTCTTCCTGCTGGCGCGGCTGTACCCGGCGCTCTCGGGAACCGATCTTTTCTTCTGGCTGGTGAGCGGCGCCGGCATCGTGACGCTGCTCTTCGCCGCCGCGGTCGCCATTTTTCAACATGACCTGAAGGGGCTACTCGCCTATTCCACCATCAGCCATCTCGGGCTCGTCATGTTCCTGATCGGCCTCGAATCCCCGCTCGCTGCCGTCGCCGCAGTCTTCCACATCGTCAACCATGCGACTTTCAAGGCCTCGCTCTTCATGGCCGCCGGCATCATCGATCACGAGACCGGCAGCCGCGACATGCGCAAGCTGAACGGCCTGTTCAAATACATGCCGATCACCGCCACGCTGGCGATGGTCGCAGCATCGGCCATGGCCGGCGTGCCGCTGCTCAACGGATTCCTCTCGAAGGAGATGTTCTTTGGCGAAGCCGCAGGGTTGTCCGCGGAAACGCCGCTGTGGTGGCTGTTTCCGGTCGTCGCCACGCTGGCCGGTGCCTGCAGCGTCGCCTACAGCGTGCGCTTCATTCACGACGTGTTCTTCAACGGCGAGCCGGTAGGACTCGCCAAGGAACCGCATGAACCGCCGCGCTGGATGCGCGTGCCGGTGGAACTGCTGGTCGCAACCTGCCTCGTGGTGGGACTGATCCCCGGGCAGATCATGACGCCGATTCTCACCGTCGCCGCGCAGGCGGTGCTCGGCGCCCCGCCGCCAGCCTTCAGCCTTGCCATCTGGCACGGTCTCAACGCTCCCCTCGTGATGAGCATCATCGCACTCAGCCTCGGTTCTGCGATGTACTTCGCCCTGCAGCGCGGATACAACCTGCATCGCATCGCCGAGGGTAGCGCCATCGGCCGGCGTGTCTTCAATGCGCTTATCGTGCGCCTCATCACCTTCTCGCGCGAGCTCACGAGTGCACTGGCGAACGGCTCGCTGCAACGCTACCTCGTGTATTTTCTCGTCGTCGCCCTCGGCGCAGGCATGCTGCCCTTCGTGCGCCACGGCTATCAGACGGCGACCGAGGCGACGGCCCCGCTGCACGGTGCGTTCGTCGTGATCTGGCTGCTCCTCGTCGCCTCGACGCTCGCGACCGTGGCGTTTCAACGCGAGCGGTTCGTCGCGCTCATCACGCTGGGCATCGCCGGTCTCGCATCTGCCCTCGCATTCACCAGCCTGTCGGCACCGGATCTCGCCCTGACGCAGCTCTCGGTCGAAGTCGTCTCGGTCATCCTGATGCTGCTCGCCCTCTACCTCCTGCCGCAGGATTCGCCGCGCGAAGCCTCACCCCTGCGGCATGGACGCGACCTCGCGATCGCCTTGGCGGCGGGCGGCGGGATCGCCGCACTGGTCTACGCAGTGTTGGCCCGTCCGCTGCAGACGCTGTCCTGGTTCTACCTCGATCAATCGGTGCCTGGCGGCGGCGGCACCAATGTCGTGAATGTGATCCTGGTCGACTTCCGCGGCTTCGATACGTTCGGCGAGATCACGGTGCTCGCGATCGCGTCGGTCGTCGTCTACGCTCTGCTGCGGACGCTGCGCACGGACGTGCCGGCGACCGGTGCGTTGCCGGCCGACGAGGATCGGCATCCGCTCATGTTGCGCGTGGCAAGCCGCGCCGTACTTCCGTTCGCGCTGCTCGTCGCCGTGTACCTTTTCCTGCGCGGCCACAATCGGCCGGGGGGCGGGTTCGTGGCCGGGCTGGTGACCGCCGTTGCACTCACTGTGCAATATCTCGCGAGCGGCATCGCCCGGACCGAGCACCGGCTCAATATCCGCTTCTACCGCGTTGCCGGCGTCGGCCTGCTGACGGCGGGGGTGACCGGCATCGGCAGCCTTTTCTTCGGCGCTCCTTTCCTCACCAGCGCGCATGGCCATCCGCGCGTGCCGCTGCTCGGCGAGATACCGCTCGCCAGCGCGGCGCTGTTCGATCTGGGCGTCTTCCTGACCGTGGTCGGCGCAATGGTGCTGAGTCTCACGGCCCTGTCCCACGTGAACCGCTTCCGCGCGAGTCAGCCTTGACGCTGCTCTTCGCCAGTGCCATCGGCATCCTGGTCGCGGGAGGCGTCTACCTGCTGCTCAGACCCCGCACCTTCACGGTCATGATCGGCCTGGCTCTTCTCTCCTATGCCGTCAACCTGTTCCTGTTCGCCATGGGACGCCTCGTGTCGCTGCAGCCGCCGCTCATCAGCGCATCGGCCGCGGGTTATGCGGACCCGCTGCCGCAGGCCCTCGTGCTGACCGCGATCGTCATCAACCTCGGCATGACAGCGCTGCTCCTCGCCCTTGCCGTGCGCGCCCGCCTGGCTACAGGCAGCGATCACGTCGACGGCGTCGAGCCGGAGGAGACAGCGGCACGGGAGCAGCCGTCGTCATGAGCCATCTGATCGTGCTGCCGATCCTGCTGCCGCTTGCCTTCGCGGCGACCCTTCTGCTCGTCCCGGCGAACCAGGCGGGCATCGCGCGGACCCTCGGATTCCTCTCCTGCGCCGCTCTCGTCGGCGTTGCGCTGGCACTCTTCCACATGGCTGCCGGCGGCCTCTACACCGTCTATCCCCTCGGCAACTGGCCCGCGCCCTTCGGCATCGTGCTCGTCCTCGACCGGCTTGCCGCGAGCATGCTGCTGCTCACGTCGCTCGTCGCGCTCGCCGCCTTTCTCTATGCGCTGCGCGGCTGGGACGACCGCGGCCCGCACTTCGGCGCGCTCTTTCAGTTCCAGCTGATGGGCGTGAACGGCGCCTTCCTCACCGGCGACATCTTCAACCTCTTCGTCTTCTTCGAGGTGCTGCTGATCGCCTCCTACGGTCTTCTGCTGCACGGCGGCGGTCACAAGCGCCTGCGCGCCGGCATCCACTACGTCGTCCTCAATCTCGCAGGCTCGGCGCTATTCCTGATCGCGCTCGGCCTGCTCTACAGCGTCACCGGGACGCTCAATCTCGCCGACTTGCAGTTGCGCTATGCGGCGGTCAGCGCCAGCGACCGCGCGCTCGCGGAGACCGCAGCGCTGTTGCTGCTCGTCGTCTTCTCCCTGAAAGCTGCCGCCTTCCCGCTCGGTTTCTGGTTGTCCCGTGCATATGGTGCCGCGTCGGCCCCGGTTGCGGCATTGTTCGCGATCATGACCAAGATCGGCATCTATGCCATCCTGCGCGTGCATCTCTCGACCTTCGGCAGCGCTTCGCCTGCGCTCGACGCCTGGGCGGAACTGCTGCTTCCGGCAGCCCTCTTCACCATCGCGCTTGGCACCTTCGGCGCGCTCGCGGCACGGCGCCTGGCGGAACTCGCGAGCTATCTCACCATCGCATCGGTCGGCACACTGCTGGTGATGGTCGCTCTCGCCACGTCCGACAGCATCGCCGCAGGGCTGTACTATCTGGTGCACAGCACTTTCGTCACCGCCGCCCTCTTCCTCCTCGCCGAAGTTGTCGGCGAGCAGCGCGGTGAGCGTCACGATGCGCTGGATCCCGGACCGCAGGTCGTGCAGCCGACGCTGCTAGGATCGATGTTTCTCGTTGCGGCCATGGCGGCGGCCGGGTTGCCGCCTCTTTCCGGCTTCCTCGGCAAGACCAACGTGCTGCTTGCCGCGGCCGATGCGCCCGCAGCCGTGTGGATCTGGGTCGTGATTCTCGGTGGCAGCGCGGCGGCGTTGCTGGCGCTCGTGCGCGCAGGCAGCGTGCTGTTCTGGAAGGTCGATCCACCATTGGCGACCGCCGTGCCCGCAGGTACGGCTTTTCTGCGGCTGTTTGCCATGGTCATCCTGCTCGCACCGCTCGCTTCGCTCGCCGTGTTTGCGCAGTTCGCCTGGACGCAGGCCACCGCCACGGCCGAGCAGATCACGCACCCGGCCCGTTACCGCGAGGCCGTGCTCGGCACCGGCTACGCCGGCGATGCGGTGCGGCCCTACCGCATCTCGACCCAGCGGAGCGATGGCGAATGAGGTGGCAGCGCAGGCACGTGCTTGTGTTCAGCCTCTTCGTGTTCTGGCTGCTGCTCGCGGGCGACTTCTCCGCCGGCAACCTCGTGCTTGGCGCAGTGCTTGCCCTTGGCATCGAGCGCTACGCCCGTTCGTTCAATCCGGCGCCGATGCGCCGGGTCCGTCTGGGGGGTGTACCACATCTTGTCGCCATCGTCCTGTGGGACGTCGTCGTGGCCAATGTTCAGGTCGCGCGGCGTTCACTGGGACCCCTCGCGGGACTGCAGACTTGCTGGGTCGTCGTCCCGCTCGATCTCACCGACCGCACGGCGATCGCCCTGCTGGGCGCGATCATCACGACCACGCCGGGCACCGTCACTGCGTCGCTCAGCCCCGACCAAAGTCACTTCCTCGTACACGGACTCGTCGTCGAGGATGCGCAGCGACTGGTGCGGTCGATCAAACTGCGCTACGAGCGCCCGCTCAAGGAGATTTTCGAATGTTGAGCTTCGCCGTGAGCTTTGCGGTGGGGACGACCTCCCTCGCGCTGGCCATCGCCCTGTGGCGACTGTTGCGCGGCCCGGACGCCCCGGACCGGATCCTCGCGCTCGACACGCTCTACATCGACGCGATGGCCCTGCTGCTCGCCATGGGGATCGGCGTCGGTCATGACGTGGGTTACACCGGCGCTCTGCTGATCGCACTCATGGGATTCGTGAGCACGGTGGCGCTGGCAAGGTATCTGGCGAGCGGCGACATCATCGATTGACGGATGACAAAGTGATGGAGTTCCTCGTATCCTGCCTGCTGTTGGTCGGCGGAGCGTTCACGCTGATCGGAAGCATCGGTCTCGTGCGCTTTCCGGACTTCTACTCGCGGTTGCACGGGCCGTCGAAAGCGACAACGCTCGGCGTCGGTGCCATACTCATTGCATCCCTCATCTACTTCAATGCTCACGGCGAGTTCGGGCTGAAGGAACTGCTCATCACCTTCTTCGTGTTCCTCACCGCCCCGGTCAGTGCTCATCTCCTCTGCAAGGCAGCGCTCAAGCTTCGGTTAAAATCGACGCCGCCACCGCCAACGTCCGGCGCCCTGGCACCTTCACAGGAAGACACTTCGCTCCCATGACCGAATCCGAAGCGCTCGCGCGGCTCGCCGCCTGCTACGGCATCCTGCCCGCCTATTTCGACGTGGCGGGGCACGAGCACCACGCCTCCGACACCACCCGGCGCGGCCTGCTCGCCGCCATGGGTGTGGCAGCTGAAGGCGATGCCGCCATTCGCGAATCGCTGCGTGCCTGGACTGCACGACAATGGCAACGCGTGCTGCCGCCTGCCGTGGTGCTGCGTGATCGAGGCGAACCGCTGCAGTTGTTTCTGCGGCTCCCGGCGCGCCTCTTCGATTCCGAGATCACCTGGCGCATCGTCATGGAGGAGGGCGCGCAACACGAAGGGCAAGCGATCGCGCGTGAACTGCGCCTCATCGAACACGTGGACGACGAAAGCGGCGTCTTCGAGATACGCGCCCTGGTGCTGCCGTCGCTGGCCCATGGCTATCATCGTGTCGCACTCCTCTCGGGCACCGCTGCCATCGGGGACGCGATGCTGATCGTGGCGCCGTCGACCTGCTATTGCCCGCCGGCCCTCGATGGCAACCGCCGCATCTGGGGTCCGACGGTACAGCTTTATGCCGTGCGCTCGCGCCGCAACTGGGGCATCGGTGACTTCACGGACCTCGCCAGCCTGGTTGAAGAGTTTGGCCAGCGAGGCGCCGGCATCATCGGCGTGAATCCGCTGCATGCGCTTTTCTCCGACAATCCTGCGCACGCCAGCCCTTACAGCCCGTCGAGTCGCCGGTTCCTCAATGCGCTGTACATCGATCCCGAGATCATTCCCGATTTCTCGGACTGCGAAGAAGCGAAGCGCCGCGTGTCCAGCCCGGCGTTCCAGCGCCGTCTGGCCGCACTGCGCTCGGTGAACTACGTTGACTATCCGGGCGTTGCCGCAGCCAAGCGCGAAGTTCTGGAGCTGCTGTATGAAAGCTTCCAGATCCGCCATCTTGCGCCTGGCAGCAAGCGCGGTCAGGCCTTCCGCGCGTACCAGAAGACGGGCGGACGGGCGCTACGGCTGCACGCGCTCTACGAAGTGCTGCAGGAGCACTTCCGCAGCACGGACTCGTCGATTTCCGGCTGGCCGCAATGGCCGGAAGCCTATCGCAATCCGGGAAGCCGAGCGGTGGCGCGCTTCGCAGGTGATCATCTGGAGCGCACCGAATTCTACGAATACCTGCAATGGAATGCCGCGCTGCAGTTCGAAGCCGCAGCGCGCCAGGCGCATGCCGTGGGAATGGGGATCGGGGTCTACGCCGACCTTGCCGTCTCGGTGGCACCCGACGGGGCAGAAGTGTGGGGGGGCCAGGACATCTATGCGCTCGGGGTATCGGTCGGTTGCCCGCCGGACCCGCTCGGCCCTACCGGCCAGGACTGGGGACTGCCTCCGCTCGTTCCGCACCGGCTTGCCGAGGCGGCGTACGAGCCGTTCGTTCAGCTGCTGCGGGCGAACATGGGGCAGCCAGGTGCCTTGCGCCTCGATCACGTGATGGGGTTGCGGCGACTGTTCTGGATTCCGCGCGGCGGCAAGGCTGCTGATGGCGCATACCTCGGCTATCCGTTCGAGGACCTGCTGGGAATCCTGGCCCTGGAAAGTCACCGCAACCGCTGCCTCGTCATCGGCGAGGACCTGGGCACGGTACCCGACGAGGTGCGCCATGCGATGGCGCGCGAACGCATTCTGTCGTACAAGGTGCTGATCTTCGAACGCGAGCACGGGGGCGATTTCAAGGCGCCGCAACGCTATGACGCACAGGCTCTGGTCGCGGCCACGACTCATGACCTGCCGACGCTGGCAGGTTTCTGGACGGCGCGCGACGTCACCCTGCGCGACGAGCTGGGTCTTTTCGCGAACGCCGGACAACGCGACGGCGAACTCTGGAACCGCAACCAGGACCGCCATCGCCTGCTCGCCGCTCTAGGGCGCGAAGGACTCGCACCGGAGGGTGTGAACCCGGAGGCGGCCGGGACGATGCCTGCGGGTCTGCCACAGGCCGTCCATGCCTATCTTTCGCGCACGCCGTGCAAGGTGCTCGTGGTGCAGGTGGAGGACATACAGGGCGTGGATACTCCGGTCAACATTCCGGGCACCTCGGAGCAGTATCCGAACTGGCGGCGGCGGCTGCCGACCGACCTCGAAGACATGCCGGGTAGCGAACCCTTCGAATCGATCACCCGCACGCTGCGGGAGGCGTACCGCCCTCAGTAACGCCTGTCCGAACGCGCGTCTCCAAGCCCTGCGCGGAAACTCAGACGGCCACCGGTGCTCCGGTGGCGGCGTGCTGCATCCATGCGTCGCTTTGCGCATGCGCGACGTCGGTCAGCGATCCGCTCGCCGAGAAGACGCGGCGCAGCCACGTGCTGTCATTGCTTCCCTCGAGCACGATGTCCCGCAACTGCAGGAGGGCGCGAGCCGTGCCGAGATCGGCAGCGTCCGGCATGAGCGAGCGCAGGGTTTCGACGATGTCGACTTTCAACGGGCGCTGCGTGCGGTCGGCGGCGTCGATCACCGCGGCCTCGAAACCGAAGCGGCAGGCAAGAAAGCGGTTGTAGCCGTACACCCGATACAGATCCACCGATGGTTGCACCGATCGCTCGCGCAGAAGATGGCTCGAGAGCGTCTGCGCATACGCTGCGAGCAATGCCGCCCGTTCGACCGTCAGCGGCGTATCGCACACACGGATCTCGATGGTGCCGTACTCCGGCTTGGGACGGATATCCCAGTAGAAGTCCTTCATGCTCTCGACGATGCCGAACCCCTGCATATCCTCGAAGTAGGTGTTGAACTCGCTCCAGGTCTCGACCAGAGGCATGTAGCCGCTCAACGGAAACGCGTTCACGACGTTGAGGCGCGACGACGCGAAGAGCGTATCCGCCCCCTGGTAAAAGGGCGACGAGGCAGCGAGCGCGATGAAGTGCGGGATGTAGCGCGACAGGCCATGCACCAGGTACATGGCGGCGTCGCCGTCCGGACAGCCGACGTGGATATGCTGACCAAATACCGTGAACTGCTTGGCGAGATAGCCGTACAGCTCGTGCAGGTGCTGATAGCGCGGGCGATCGAAGATGCGCTGGTCACTCCACTGCTGGAACGGATGCGCGCCGCCGCCGGCGATGCAGAGATTGAGGCGTTCCGCGGCCTGCCGCAGCACGTCACGAAGCGACAGGAGTTCTTCGAGCAGCGTGGTGTGCGTGCGGTGGATGCCGGTGCTGATCTCCACCATGCTCTCGGTGATCTCCGGCTTGACGTCTCCGCGATGCGGCATCTTGCCGACGAGCGCGAGCAGATCCGGCGCACCGCGTGTGAGATTGAAGTCGCGGCGATTGAGGATCTGCAGCTCGAGCTCGACGCCGAGGGTAAGCGGATCGGAGCGCTTAAACTGCAGGGCTGCCATAGCGCATCTCCGGGACATGTTCGGTTTCCCCGGCGCGTCGCAATGCATACTGCGCAGCAAGCGGACCGATCAGCTCCAGAATCACGGCCGCTGCCAGCACCACCGCGGAGAGTTTGGCCCCGAACTCCGGGTAGAGCTTGCCGGGACCCTGGGCAAGCATCAGCGCCAGCCCGGACATCGGGACCAGCGCCAGACTGAGAAGCCCGGCAGAACCCGGCCGCAGCCGCGACAACGGCGCGAAGAGCATCACGCCCGCAGACTTGCCGACGAATCGCGCCAGCACGTACATCGTGGCGACGAGGCCACCGGCGGCGAGCTGGTCCGGACGCAGTCCCGCGCCGAGGACGACAAACAGGACGACGTAGAAGATCTGCCCGGCATAGCCCGCGTTGATCGGCATCAGCCAGCGGCTGCGATCGAGGTTGCGTGCGATGATGCCGAATGTCAGCAACGTGACCAGCACCGAAAGCTTGAGCAGGTCCGAAAGCCCGACCGCGAGCACGAGCAGCGCGACGTGCATGGCGAACTGCAACTCCTCGCGCTTGCCCAGGATGCGCCCACCGAGAATCGCAAGCTGTGCGGCGCCGTAGCCGAGCAGCAGCGATCCCAGCAGCACGTAGGAAGGCTGTACGAGTGCGACGACAGCGCCCGCTTGGTACTCAATGTGCACGAACGCTGTCAGCAGCGTCACGGTGGTGAATGCGAGCACGCCATTGAGCGCCGTGAGGCACAGGGCGCGCTCCGTCACCTGGCCCTCCGCCTTCATCTCCTTCGCGACCAGAAGCACCACCGCCGGCGAGGTCGCCATGCCGATCGCCGCCGCGAAGGCAGCGAACAGGGGCGGGATGCCGAACCAGTGCAACACGGCGTACATACACGCGAAGGAGAGGCCGGACTCTGCCAGTCCCGCCACTGCCAGCCAGGGGTCGCGACGCAGCCAGCGCAGGTCGAGGCGCTGCCCGAGTTCGAACAGGACCAGCCCGATCGCGAAGTCCACGATGTCACCCGCCGCGTCGATGCTCCCGGGAGCGAGCCAGTCGAGGCCGAACGGACCGAGCAGCAGGCCGATGGCAACGTAACCTGTAATGCGCGGTAACGCGAGCGCGCGCCGGGAAATCTCGCCGCCGATCAACCCGGCAAGCAAAACCAACCCGAACGAAACGAGCGGACTTGCGACGGGCTCCAGAGCGGGCAGAAAATCTTGCAGTGCCATGCTCCGCCTCCGTGCGATAAGAGCCGCCGGCAAGGCGGAGCCGGGGACTCAGACGTGACTGATTCGCGCGCACCCCGGCGGGGCGAACCCGGGTGAAAGACGTGTTCGATTCGTACCTGGAGGATCGCTACGCAAATCCGCACCCCCCGCTACCCTCTATGCCAGTGTACCACCGGTAGATGGCACCACCAACGCGCAGATCAGCCTTCGCCGTGGCGCCACCGTCACTGCAACGCGCGCACCTCGCCGCCAGACTCTAGTCGCTCTCGGCGGAGTCGGCGGCTGGCGGGTCCCCCGCCTTGCGCTCCTTCTTCTCGAGCTTTTTCTTCAGCTTCTCTTCCTTTTTCTTCTTCTTGGCGAGATCCTTCTGCCGCTTTTCGTACTGGTAGTTGGGCTGTGCCAAGTTCTCTTCCCATCGACTTGAACCAGGACGATGTTACGGCTTCTTCACACAAAACCCAAGCCGTCTGTCCAGTCCGTTTACAGAAGCCGTTGTTTCTCCATACCTGGCGTGCGTCAGGTCACCAGATGCTGCGGCGTGCCCTTACGCCAGAGCTCGATGTTGTCAATCAGCTGATCGGCGAGAAACTGCATCGCACCATCGGATGCCCAGGCAACATGGGGCGTAAGGATGAAGTTCGGCAGGCGAAGATCGAGCAGAGGGTTCCCATCCTTGGGCGGCTCCTTCACCAGCACGTCGAAGCCGGCCCCCGCGATCCAGCCCTCCTTGAGCGCGCGCACGAGCGCGTCTTCCTGCACCAGTCCGCCGCGTGCAGTGTTGATCAGCAGCGCGGTGCGCTTCATCATTTTGAGTTCCTTCTCCCCGATCATGCCACGGCTCTCGGCAGTCATGGGACAGTGCAGGGTGACGATGTCGCTCTCCCGGAGCACCGTGTCCATCGGCGTGAACTCCACGTCGGGCGCCTTCGGCGGCGCATGGTCGGCGAAGAGGACTTTCATCCCGAAGCCGCGTGCGATCTTCGCCGTGCCCTGGCCGATCGCGCCTTCGCCGACGATGCCGATGGTCGCGTCACAGAGGTCACCGATCGGATAGTCGAAGAAGCAGAACTGATCGACCTCGCGCCAGCGCCCGCTCTCGACGGCCGCCCGGTACGCGAGCAGATTCCGGCGCAACGCAAGCACCATCGCGAAGACGTGCTCGGGAACGGTATGCACGGCGTAGTTCCGGATGTTGGCTACCGCCACCCCATTGGCCTTGCAGAACTGGACATCGATGATGTCGTACCCGGTCGCCGCTACGGCGATCATCTTGAGGTCAGGCAGGCGGCCGAGGAGTTCTCCACGTAACGGGACCTTGTTGGTGATGGCAACCGTTGCACCTTGCAGTCGCGCGAACACATCGTCCGGCGCGGTCGTCTCGTACTCCTCCCAGATGTGATCGAAGGCGGGGCGGCGGACGTTCGCCCGCAAAGTCGAGCGATCCAGAAAGACGACTTTATGCATTGTTGTCTCCAGGTTTTGTGGGGCCGCGATGAGGGCACCCGGGCGCCGTGCAGAGCCGCATCGGGAACGCGACGAGCGAGTATAAGCCCCGCCCCGATACCCTTGCCAGCCGGTCACACGCGCCGTGAAAGTCCGGCGCTCTGGTGGCTGCGAGCGCTCGTCTTGCAGGCGCTCGTGTGGACGGGAGTGGACTTGCGCAGAAAAGAGGAAACCGTCGGAACCCTGGCGAAGCCAAGGTCCAGGGCGTCACCGCATCGGCTTGCAGGAGCGGTAGAGGAAGACCTAGGAGAGGCGCGCGACGGCGAAAACTCCCATCGCACGCAAACTTGCTTCAGACGACTTACGTGATCCGACGGCGCGGCGCGTAGCGGACCTCGATCCAGCGCTTGATGCGATTTGCATCCGCGATCCGCGTGTAACGGCCAACCGCATCGAGCAGCACGATGATGTAGGGCTTCGCCGCGATCGTCGCCTGCATCACGAGGCAGCGTCCCGCCTCGGAGATGTATCCGGTCTTCTGCAGGCCGATGTCCCACTCGCCACTGCGGACGAGGCCGTTGGTGTTGTGAAAGAGCCGTTCCCGCCCTTCCGCGATCTCGACTTCGTACGACTCGGTGGTCGAAAACTCGCGGATGAGTTGATAGCGATAGCTCGTGCGGACGATCTGACCGAGATCACGAGCGGTCGACACGTTGCTGCTGCTCAACCCGGTAGGTTCGACGTAGTACGTATTGCGCGTGCCGATCGCTCGCGCCTTGCGGTTCATCGCGAGGACGAAAGTCGAGGTGCCGCCAGGATACGACCGACCGAGCGCCGCGGCTGCACTGTTCTCGGAAGCCATCAGCGCCAGTCGCAGCAGTTCGCGCCGTGTGAGGACGGCGCCGACGGGCAGGCGCGAGCGCGTCCCCTTCATGGCGTCGAGATCGTCCTCGGTGATCGCGATCGGTTCGTCGAGGGGAAGCTCGGCATCAAGCACCACCATCGCCGTCATCAGCTTGGTGATGGAAGCGATCGGCATGACCGAGCCGGGGTTCTTCTCGTACACCGACTGACCCTGCTCCAGATCGATGACCAGCGCTGCCGCGCTGCGCACGCTGAGATTCTCCGGGTCCTCGTCTTCAAAGACGGTCACGCGGCGCGCGCGGGGGGAGGCTTTCGTCGCGTACTTTACGTCCTTCGCAGCCAAAGCCGGACGGACGTTGCGCGCAGACGCAACCGAACCATTCTTCTTGCTCTGCCCGACGGCAAGAGCGCTCTTGTCCCCGGGTGCACCTCTGACAACGACCCCGGCGCTTGCCGGTTTGATCGTCGCGCGAACGCGCTTCTTGGTCTCCGGGGTCGCCGCATTGGCGCCTTGAACGAGGAGGAAGGCAATCAGAAATGAAACAACGCGGACCCAAGACATGTTATGCGCCTCATGCACCACTTATGAGAGCCAGAGTTCTTTTTTCCCACACCCGAGGAGCCCGGGAATCGGGTAGTCCTTGGCGCGAAACATAGCAAAATTCAGATGGTAAGGAAAGATTCTTGAAGTTCTTGTCAGGATAATCGCGGGACGCATGGACGCTTTAGCAAGAAGCCGGCCCGGAGTCTGACAAGCGGCGGGTGAACAGTATGCCGCCGCTTCAGGCAGGGACGGGGCGATCCTGACCGGCGAGTTCCCTGCCCTCCTCCGTGAACAGGGGAAACAGTAACGGCAGGAGGACGAGCGTGAACAGCGTCGCCGACACCATGCCGCCGACGATCACCACCGCGAAGGGTCTCTGCGTCTCGGAGCCGATCCCCTGCGAAAGCGCCGCGGGCAGGAGACCGAGACCTGCCATCAACGCAGTCATGAGGATCGGTCGCAGGCGCAGGCGAGCGCCTTCCATCACCGCCACGGAAAGACTCTTCCCCTGCTCGATGATCCCCATGAACTCCTCAACCATGATCACGCCGTTCTGCACCGAGATCCCGGCCACGGCGATGAAGCCGACTGCCGCCGAGATCGACAGATGCAGGTCGGCCAGTGCGAGTCCGGCAAGCCCGCCGATCAGCACGAACGGCACCATCAGCAGGACCAGAAGTGCCTTGCGCATGGAGCGGAAGGCTGAGAAGAGAAGCACGAAAATGCCGAGCACGGACAGCGGAACGATGATCTTGAGGCGTTGCAGCGCGCGCTGCTGATTCTCGAACTGCCCGCCCCAGGTCATCGTGTAGCCCGGTGGAAGCTTGACGCGGGCCTTCACCTTCGCCATCGCTTCGGCAACAAAGCTGCCCTGG
This sequence comes from Betaproteobacteria bacterium, assembly GCA_016791345.1. Lineage (NCBI taxonomy): Bacteria > Pseudomonadati > Pseudomonadota > Betaproteobacteria > Betaproteobacteria bacterium. The sequence goes on from JAEUMW010000125.1 coordinate 24,000, forward strand.
TCGCGTCCCAGCAGGTTCGCCTTGATGGCGACGTTGCGCGTTCCCTGCTCACGGCTCACGCGCGCCGCCCCCTGGCGCACCGAGACGGTCGCAACGGCATCCAGCGGGATCGTCTCTCCGTTCGGCAGCGCCACCGGAAGCGAGGGAATATCGTCCACAGCGTCCCGAAACGGCTTGTCCAGGCGGAGGGTGACGTCGAACCGTCGATCTCCCTCATAGAAGACATTGACCGCCGTGCCCGCCAGGGCGGTCTGGATCGTCTGCGCGATGTCGCTCACCGTCATCCCGTAGCGCGCCAGCCGCGGGCGATCGATGACGATGTCCACCTCGGTCTGCCCCCCGACCTTGATGGCGGCCACGTCGGTCGCCCCGCGGATGCCACGAAGCACGCTCGCCACCTGTTCTGATTTGTCTTCCAGCAGATCGAGATCGGGTCCGGAGATCTTCACCGAGATCTCGCCTTTCACGCCCGACAGTGCTTCTTCGACGTTGTCCTGGATCACCTGCGAGAAGTTGGTGGGCAGACCCGGTATCACCTTGAGCTTGGACGTCATGTCGGCGATCAGCGCCTCCTTCGAATGGAAGCGCCAGGTCTCGTGCGGCTTGAGGTCCGCCAGGATCTCGATGTTGTTCGGCCCCTTCGGGTCGGTGCCATCATCCGGGCGGCCGACCTGCGGTATGACGTTGTTGACCTCCGGATACTCGTTCAGGACATCGCGTACGAAGCGCGCCACTTCCTCTGTCTTGTCGATGGACGTCGAAGGCGCCAGCGTGATGGTGAGCCAGATATTGCCCTCGTCCAGCTTGGGCAGGAACTCGCTGCCGAGTCGTGGCGCCAGTCCGACCGCCACTGCCAGCGTGAGCACCGACAGCAGCACGACGATGCGGCGATGCTTCTGCGACCACTGCAGCAGCGTCATGTAGCGCTCAGTGACCAGGTCCATCCAGCGCGAGTGCTTCTCGGTGAGATCCCCGTGCCGCAGCGCATAACTCAGGAGAGCCGGCACCAGCGTGAGCGTGAGGAGGATCGCCCCGAGCAGCGCGAAGCTCAGCGTATACGCCATGGGGGCGAAGATCTTTCCTTCCACACGCTGGAACGTGAAGATCGGCAGGAAGGCCAAGATGATGATGAGCTTCGAGAAGATGATGGGATGGCCCATCACGAAGGCGGTGTTGCGCAGCGTCTGGATGCGCCAGGCGTACGTCTGATGGCGGTCGGTGCCATCCATGGCGCCGATGGTAAGCCGCACCATCAGTGCTTCCACCAGCACCACCGCGCTGTCAACGATGATCCCGAAGTCCACCGCACCGAGCGAGATCAGGTTGGCCGACACGCCCAGCGCATCCATGAGAATGAACGCGAACAGCAGCGAGAGCGGGATCACCACCGCCACCGACAGCGCCGCCTGCCAGCGACGCAGGAAGATAAGCAGGATTGCCACCACTAGCAGCGCACCGAGTGCGAGGTTCTCGGTCACGGTATGAATGGTGTGCGCTACCAGTTGGGTACGGTCGTAGTACACAACGAGCTTCATGCCCGCGGGCAGTCGCGGCTTCAGGCGCTCCATCTCACGCTTGACGTCCTCCACCACCTGCACCGCGTTGCGCCCCTTCACCATCTGCACAATGCCCTGCACGACATCGTTTTTTTCGTTGAAGAGGACGACACCCGAGCGCGGGCGCGCACCGATGATCACTTCACCGAGATCGCCGGCGACGATGGGTCGACCTTCCCGCGTGGCGACGACCACCTGCGCGATGTCGTCGAGATTCTGGAAAATGCCGACGCCGCGGATCACCATCGCCTCGTCGCCACGCCGCAGCAGACCGCCGCCCGCGTTCGCGCTGTTCTGCGCCAGGGCGCGCGCCACCTGATCGATGGTGACGTTGTGCTTGCGCAGCCGGTAGGGATCGATGCGCAGTTGGTATTCCTTCACCACGCCACCGAAGCTCACCACGTCGGCCACGTTCGGCACACGGCGCAGCGCCGGGCGGATCACCCAGTCCTGCACGGCGCGCACCTCTGCCAGCGGCATGCCCTCGGGCGGCTCGATCACATAGCGCAGGACCTCGCCGACCGCGTTCGTGAGCGGCCCGAGGCTCGGCTGCACGCCGGGCGGCAGCGTCACATTCTGCAGCTTCTCCATGACCTGCTGACGCGCGAAGTAGTCGTCCGTGCGATCGGCGAAAGTCAGCGTCACCACGGAGAGCCCGGTCATCGACACCGACCGCAGCTGGGTCATGCGCGGCACGCCGCTCATCTCGCGCTCGATCGGAAGCGTCACCGCACGCTCGACCTCTTCCGGCGCCTGACCGGAAAACTGGGTCACGACGAGCACCTGCACGTCCTGCACGTCAGGGAACGCTTCGACCGGCAGCTTTTCCCAGGCGTACAGGCCGCCCACCGCGATCACCACGGAGGCAACGATGACGAAGACGCGCTGCTGCAGTGCGAAGGTGATGAGCCGTTCGAGCATCGACTACTCTCCGCTCACCAGTTCCGAGTTGAGCATCATGGCGCCGCTCGTGACCACGCGCTCGCCGGGCTGCAGCCCCTGCTCCACGAAACTCTGGTCGCGTCCGCGCACGGCAAGCGTCACCGGACGCTGCTCCAGCACGCCGGGTTCCTTTTCGACGAAGACGAAAGTGAAGAGACCCTCCGTCGCCAGCGCGGCGTTCGGCACACGTACCAGTTCGCGACCATGCGGGATGAGCGGTGTGGCGCGGACGAACATCTCCGGCTTCAGCATGCGCTTCGGATTCTCAACGCTGGCCCGCACCGGCACACGCCGCGTGTCCGGATCGAGCACATCGCCGACGTGATCGATCGATCCAACGAAGCGCTCGCCGTAGCGCTCCGCCGGGAAGGCGTCGACATCGACGGACACCGATTGGCCGCGTTCGATGCGCGGAATGAGGCGCTCGGGCACGTCCACGATGACCCAGAGGTGTGTCGGATCACTGATCACGAAAAGGGGATCGGGCAGATCCGGGCGCACCTCGCTGCCGGGATTGGCATGGCGCTCGGTCACGATGCCGGAGATGGGCGCGCGCAGCACGAAGCGGTCACCGCTGCTTGCACGACCAAGGTTCAGGATGTTCAGCCGCTCGCGCGCGCGTCTCATCTCCGCCTCGGATTGCTTGAGATCCGATTGCGCTGCTTCGAGCTCCCGGCGCGGCGCGACTTCGCCTTCGACCAACGTGCGCGTGCGCTCGAAGGCTGCTCGCTTCTGCGCCACGTCGGCTTCAGCGCGCCGCGCGTCGGCCTGGGCGGCGACAAAATCCGGCGCGTCGATCTCGGCCAGCGGGTCGCCGGCCTTCACCGTGTCGCCAGCCTGCTTGAGCAGCCTGGTCACGCGGCCGGCAATCGGTGAGCTCACGCGGGCGGTGCGATTCTCGTCGTAGGCGACACGCCCGCCCAATGGCTCGGTCACGGGCTCGGGGTAGCTCGCCACCGGCTGGATGTGCAGGAACGAGAGCTGCGGCGCGCCGGGCGAATAGCGCAGGACGGTCGGACCGAGCTGGGCGGGCGCCGCGGCCTGCGGCTTGTCCCGCGGCACTTCGCGGGTAACGAACTGATACACGGCGACCACGCCTGCAGTCGCCAGCGCGATGGGCAGGAGCACGGCGAGGGTGCGGCGGATGTTCATTGCGGAGTTTCCACGGGAGCGCGCTCGGCCGCGCCGGATGCGTCGGGCGATTCACCCACCGAGGCAAGCCACGCGGCGAGAGCCCGCGCATAGTCGGCCCTGGCGCCGACCGCCTCGATGCGGGAAGCGTACAGGGTGCGGCGTGCATCGAGCAGTTCCAGAACGCCCGACGCGCCCTTCTCGTAGGCGAGTTCTGCACCTTTCGCCGCGCGCTCTGCTTCCTTGAGCAGGAGCTCGTCGTAGCGTCGTGCGCGTTCGGCGGCTGCATCGAGATCGGCGCGGGAGCGCTCGATATCCCCGAGCGCGAGCGCACGCACGCGCCCCAGATCCTCCTGTGCCGCCGTGTATTCGACCTCAGCGCGCGCGATCTCACCCTCGAAGTAGTAGTTGACGAAAAGCGGCACCGACACGGTGAAACCGACCGTGTTGTTCTTCGTGTCCTCGCGGTAGTTTTCGTACTGCACCCCGAGATCCACGTTGCGTGTGCGCAAGGCCCGGGCGAGGCCGACCCGCTTCTCCGCGGCCTTGAGCCGCGCGACGGCTGCCTGCACGTCGGCACGGTGCTCGAGAACCGACTCGGGATCCGACTCCGGCGGCAACGTCGGTGCCGGCCAGCCGTCGTCGGCAACGATGCGGCGCGCCTGCGCCTCGGCGCCGATCAGGTACGCCAGCGCGGTCTGCGCCTTGGCGAGATCGGCGCGGGCGAGGCGCGCCTCGTTCTCGGCACGCAACGCATCGACACGGATGCGCGAGACATCGCTCGCAGCAACGTCCCCCGCCTTCAGTCGCAGTTCCACCGCCGACATCGTACGGCGGAAAAGCAGCGCGGAATCCTCTGCGATGCGCGCGCGCATCTGCGCGAAGAGCAGCGCATAGTACGCGTCGGCGAGCACCACCTGCTGCAGGCGCAGGGTATCGGCGAGATCGCTGCGCGAGGCGTCGACGCCGAACTGCGCCGCCTCGGTGCGCAGTTCCCGCTTGTTCCCGCGTTCGAAGGTCTGCGACAGCGAGACGATGGTATCGGGATAGCGTGTGGCCGAAACACCGTTCACCGTCGTGTTGCGCGGCCCGAGGCCGCTTACGTTGACGGCTGCGACGGGATTCGGCCGTGCCGCGGCGGACAGCGTGTCGGCCTCCGCGCCCTCCACATTGCGGCGCGCCGCCTGCAGCTCCCGGTTGCGCTCGACGAACATGTCGGCGGCCTGTCGCAGCGTGAGCCGCGCGAGGTCCGGATATAATCCGGCAGCAGCAGGAAGCGTCTCGGCGCCGAAGGCCGACACGCTGCAAGCCGCCAGAAGAATGAGCGCGAAGCGTCTGGTCCACATGATGATCCGCTCCCGGCACGCGATGTCAGGCTCCCACCGGCGCGCCGAGCGCCGCGCACTGTAGCAGTCGACCCTTACGGCAAACTTACGTCGAGCGCATGCGGATACTAGTCGTCGAGGATGACCCGGTGCTCGGCGACGGCATTCAGCGCTCGCTGGCCGGGGCGGGCTACGCCATCGATCGAGTGGATTCCGGGACGACGGCCGACGCCGCGCTCGCCGTGCAGGATTACGATCTCGTGATTCTCGATCTCGGTCTGCCGGGGATGGACGGCCTCGAAGTGCTACGGCGGCTGCGGCATCGCGGCGGCCGTGCGCCGGTCCTTATACTCACCGCTCGCGACGCCGTCGGCGACCGGGTGACGGGGCTCGACCGCGGCGCCGACGACTATCTCGTCAAGCCCTTCGATCTCGCCGAGCTCGAAGCGCGCGCACGGGCGCTGCTGCGCCGCAGCCAGTTCGGCGCCAAGACCGAGATCGGCTTCGGCCCCCTGATCTTCGACAGCGTCGGCCGGCGTGCCTCGGTGAACGGACAGGCGCTGGAACTCTCCGCGCGCGAGATCGGCGTGCTGGAGGTTCTGCTCGCCCGCTGCGGTCGCGTGGTAGCGAAGGAGCATCTGGCCGAACGCCTGTCGCGCTGGGGAGAAGAGATCGGCGCCAACGCCGTCGAGGTGTACGTGCATCGGCTGCGCCGCAAGCTCGAACCCTCCGGCGTGGTGATTCGCACCATTCGCGGCCTGGGATACCTGATTGACAAGCCCCGCTGAGCCGCGCGCCAGGTCCTTGCGCGGCACTCTGCTTACCTGGGTGCTGGTGCCGCTGGGCGCACTCTTCGCGGCGGATGCCCTCTTCTCCTATGGCCTCGCCTTCCGCTTCGCCGACCTGGCCTACGACCGCGCGCTGGCGAGCCAGGTGCTCGCCCTGGCCGGGCGTCTGCGCATCGCCGACGGCCGCGTCCACGTCGACCTGCCGGAGGCGGCGCTGCAGTTCTTCGAGGCCGACGAGCACGACCAGGTCTACTTTCGCGTGAGCGACGGCCGCGGCGATCTCGTCTTCGGCCATCGCGAGTTGCCCGCCACACCGGGCGAGCCGGCGCAGACCGGCAAACCGCGGTTCTACGACGCGCGCTTCTTCAGCGAGCCGATACGCGTGGCGGCCGTCGCCGTCGTGCTGCCCGGGGCGGGGGCAAGCCATTACGCGACCGTCGCGGTGGGCGAGACCCTGGTCAAGCGCCGCCTGCTGGCGCGCGAGATCCTGATCGGCATGCTGCTGCCGCAGGTGCTGCTGCTCGTCCTCGCCGCCATCCTCGTCGCGCTCGGCGTCGCACGCGGGCTGCGGCCGCTGGAAGCGCTGGTCGATGCCATCCAGCGGCGCTCGCACCGCGACTTGAGCGCGCTCGACGCGAAAACGGCGCCGCGCGAGGTGCGGCCGATGGTGGGCGCGATCAACGGGCTGTTGCAGCGGCTCGCCGCAACGCTCGCTGCGCAGCGGCGCTTCGTCGCCGATGCCGCGCATCAGCTGCGCACGCCACTCGCCGGTCTCAAGACGCAGACCGAGCTCGCGCTGCGCGAGCGCGATCCGGCGGCGCTCGCGCGCTCTCTCGTGCACATCCACTCCGCCACGGAAGGCAGCGCGCATCTCATCAATCAACTGCTCGCGCTCGCCCGCGCCGAGCCTGGCGCCGACCGCGCCGAGCGCTTCGAGTGCGTGGATCTCCGGCAGCTTGCGCGCGAGACGACGGCCGACTGGGTGGCGGCCGCGCTGCGCAAGAACATCGATCTCGGCTTCGAAGCCGCGGCAGAGGCGGTGGCAGTCACCGGCGACGCCGTGCTGCTGCGCGAGCTGCTTTCGAACCTGATCGACAACGCCGTGCGCTACACGCCGGCAGACGGACGCGTGACGGTACGCGTCGCGCGTGCGGCTAGCGACGCCATCCTGGAAGTGGAAGACAACGGACCGGGCGTCACCGAGAGCGAGCGCAGCCGCGTGTTCGAACGCTTCTATCGCGTGCTGGGGACGGGGCAGGAAGGTTGCGGGCTGGGACTCGCGATCGTGCGCGAGATCGTCGAGCGGCACGGCGGCGCAGTGACCCTCGGCGACGGCGCCGAAGGTCGCGGAACGCTCGTCACGGTGCGTCTTCCAGCGAAGGCTGGCTGATGACCGCGGCTCTCGCCGATGCAGTGGTGCCGCTCTCCTCGACATCGCGCTCGTACTGCTGCAGCGCCCACATGCTCGCGTACACCCCTGCCATTGCCAGCAGATCGCGATGCGTGCCGCGCTCGACGATGCGGCCGTGATCCATGACGAGAATCTCGTCGGCATCCATCACGGTCGACAGCCGATGCGCGATCACCAGCGTGGTGCGCCCGGTCGCGACGCGCGCGAGCTCCGTCTGGATCGCCTGTTCCGAGCGCGAGTCGAGCGCGGAGGTGGCCTCGTCGAAGATCATGATGCAGGGGTTCTTGAGCAGTGCGCGCGCGATCGCCACCCGCTGCTTCTCGCCGCCCGAGAGCTTGAGGCCGCGCTCTCCGACGCGCGACTCGTACCTGTCCGGCAGACCTTCGATGAAGTCGTGGATGTGCGCCGCACGCGCCGCCTCGAACACTTCCTCGCGCGACGCGTTCGGGCGCCCGTAGAGGATGTTGTAGTAGATCGTGTCGTTGAAGAGCACCGTGTCCTGCGGGACGATGCCGATCGCCGCACGCAGGCTCGACTGTCTCAGCTCGCGCAGGTCGCGCCCGTTGACGGTGATGCGTCCGCCATTCACGTCGTAGAAGCGAAACAGCAGGCGCGCGAGCGTGGACTTGCCGGAACCCGAGTGGCCGACCACCGCCACCTTCCTGCCGGCCGGAATCTCGAAGCTCACGTCGTGGAGGATGGTGCGCTTCGACTCATAGCCGAAATGCACGTGCTCGAAACGGACCGTCG
>JAEUMW010000126.1 GCA_016791345.1 Betaproteobacteria bacterium
GCTGAAGGACGGCAGCTTCGCCGCCCGGATCGCGGCGTCCTACAAGCAGCGCGAAGCCGCCATCGCCAAGCGGCGCGATCCGGTCACCGGTGTGAGCGAGTTTCCGAACATCCTGGAGACGCCGATCGCGCACGAGGCAGCGGATCTGCTGGGGCTCGCACGGGCTGCTGCAGAGCGGCTGGCGGCGTACCGACGCGGTCACGCTGCGGCGAGCGGCGCGGTGCAGGCGCTCACGACGGCGGCAGCCGGTGCACTCACCGAAGCGGCGATCGCAGCGGTGACTGCCGGGGCAACGCTCGGCGCGATCGCAGCGGCGCTGGCCGGCGGCGGCGAGCAGATCGCGCCGTTGCCGAAGCACCGCTACGGCGAACAGTTCGAGGCGCTGCGGGATGCCTCCGACGCCTATCTCGCGAAGACCGGCGCACGGCCGCAGATCTTCTCGGCGAATCTCGGTACCGTCGCGCAGCACACGGGACGGGCGACGTTCACCAAGAACTTCTTCGAGGCCGCCGGTATTCAGGTGCCTGGCAACACGGGCTTCGCCGATGCGCAGTCCTGCGTCGACGCGTTCAAGAAGAGCGGGGCGCGCGTGGCGATCCTGTGCTCGTCGGACGCGGTGTACGAGCAACTGGCCGCGTCCACGGCGCAGGCGCTGAAGGCCGCGGGCTGCGAGTATCTGTTCCTTGCCGGTGCACCGGGTGACAAGAAGGACGCCTACAACGCGGCCGGTATCGACGATTTCATCTTCATGGGGGGCGATGTCCTGCAGACGACTCGCACCACCCTCGCGCGCTTGGGAGTGATCTGACATGGCGACGATTCCTGATTTCACACAGATTGCCTTCCAGGCTGGCCGGGGAGCGTCGGGCGGCGACGGGCTTGCGGACTGGACCAGGCGGTTCGAGAACGAAACCGGCAAATCGCCCGAGCACTTCGTGTGGGAGACGCCCGAAGGCGTTCCGGTGAAGCCGCTCTACAGCGCAGCAGACCTCGCGGGCCTCGATCATCTGGACACGATGCCGGGCATCCCGCCCTATCTCCGCGGGCCGTATCCGGCGATGTACGTGACGCAGCCGTGGACGATCCGCCAGTACGCCGGGTTCTCCACCGCCAAGGATTCGAACGCCTTCTATCGCCGCAATCTTGCGGCGGGGCAGAAGGGCCTGTCGGTCGCCTTCGACCTCGCCACCCACCGCGGCTACGACAGCGACAACCCGCGCGTGGCCGGCGACGTCGGCATGGCAGGGGTGGCGATCGATTCCATCATGGACATGCGCGTGCTGTTCGACGGCATTCCGCTCGACCAGATGAGCGTGTCGATGACCATGAACGGAGCGGTGCTGCCGGTTCTCGCGCTCTACATCGTCGCGGCCGAGGAGCAGGGGGTGAAGCACGCGCAGCTCGCGGGAACCATCCAGAACGACATCCTGAAGGAGTTCATGGTCCGCAACACCTACATCTATCCGCCGCGCCCATCGATGCGGATCATCTCGGACATCTTCGCGTTCACCGCGCAGAACATGCCGAAATTCAACTCCATCTCGATCTCCGGCTACCACATGCAGGAGGCGGGCGCGACGGCGGACCTGGAGATGGCGTACACGCTGGCGGACGGCGTCGAGTACGCGCGCGCCGGTTTGAATGCGGGGCTCACCATCGACCAGTTCGCGCCGCGGCTGTCGTTCTTCTGGGCGATCGGCATGAACTTCTTCATGGAAGTCGCCAAGATGCGGGCGGCGCGCATGCTCTGGGCGCGACTCATCAATCAGTTCGAGCCGAAGAACAGGAAGTCGCTCGCGTTGCGCACGCATTCGCAGACCTCGGGCTGGAGCCTCACCGCGCAGGACGTCTTCAACAACGTCGTGCGCACCTGCATCGAGGCGATGGCGGCGACCCAGGGGCACACGCAGTCCCTGCACACCAATTCGCTCGACGAGGCGCTCGCGCTGCCGACGGACTTCTCCGCCCGCATCGCGCGCAACACGCAGCTTTTCCTGCAGCAGGAGAGCGGTACCTGCCAGGTGGTCGATCCCTGGGGCGGCAGCTATTACGTGGAGCGGCTGACGCGTGCGCTGGCCGAGCGGGCGTGGGGCCACATCCAGGAGGTCGAGCAATCGGGCGGCATGGCGAAGGCGATCGAGGCCGGGATACCCAAGCTGCGCATCGAGGAAGCGGCGGCGCGCACGCAGGCGCGCATCGATTCCGGCCGGCAGACGGTGGTCGGCGTCAACAAGTTCCTGCTCGACGAGAAGGAGGACGTTCCCGTCCTCAAGGTCGACAATCAGCAGGTGCGCACGCAGCAGATCGCGCAGCTTTCCCAGCTGCGGGGTGCGCGCGACGAAAAGGTCGCACAGGAAAAGCTGCATGCGCTGACACAGGCGGCGGAGCGGGGCGAGGGCAACCTGCTCGCGCTCGCCATCGAGGCCGGCCGCGCGAAATGCACCGTGGGCGAGATCAGCTCGGCGCTGGAAAAGATTTACGGCCGTCACAAGGCGGAGATCAAGGCGATCTCCGGTGTCTACAGCGGCGAAGTGGGGGAGAGATCCGACGTGGTGAAACTCGTGCACAACATGATCGCGACCTTCGAAGCCAACGATGGGCGGCGGCCGCGCATCCTCATCGCCAAGATGGGGCAGGACGGCCACGACCGCGGCCAGAAGGTGATCGCCTCGGCGTTCGCCGACCTGGGCTTCGACGTCGACATCGGCCCGCTCTTCCAGACGCCGGCAGAAGTCGCGCGGCAGGCGGTCGAGAACGACGTCCACGTGGTGGGGGCAAGCTCGCTGGCGGCCGGTCACCTGACGCTGGTGCCCGAGCTCAAGAAGGAACTGGCGGCGCTCGGGCGCGATGACATCCTCATCGTGGTCGGCGGCGTAATTCCGCCGCAGGACTACGACGCGCTGTACGCAGCCGGAGCGGAGGCGATCTATCCGCCGGGCACGGTGATCAGTCAGGCGGCGATCTCGCTCATCGGGGCGTTGAACAAGCGCCTGGGCTACACCAGCAAAGCAGCCTGATGCGCGGCATCCGACGCACCGGTGCCACGCATCGCACTGGGGAGCCGTATCCATGGAACCTTTGAAGCTCGACGCCGTCAGCGAGGAGCCGGCAGCGGCGACGATTCCCTCCCCACCGGCGCCGACGCTCGTCGGCAACCGCTTCGATGTCGACGAACTGGCGGCGGGCGTGCTGGCGGGCGACCGGGCGATGCTGGGGCGGGCGATCACGCTGATCGAAAGCCGCAATCCGCAGCATCAGCGGCTCGGCGCGGAGCTGAGCCTCAAGCTCTTTCCGCACTCGGGCAAGGCGTTTCGCATCGGCATCACGGGTGTCCCCGGTGTCGGCAAGAGCACCTTCATCGAGGCCTTCGGCTGCAACCTGATCCGCGAGGGACTCAGGGTGGCGGTGCTCGCCGTCGACCCGACGAGCCCCGTCTCGGGCGGCAGCATCCTCGCCGACAAGACGCGGATGGAACGCCTGAGCGTGGCGCCCAATGCCTTCATCCGTCCCTCGCCTTCGGGCGGCACGCTCGGCGGTGTGGCGCGCACCACGCGGCAGACCATCGTCGTGTGCGAGGCGGCGGGGTTCGACGTGATCCTGGTCGAGACCGTCGGCACCGGGCAGTCGGAAGTGGCGGTTTCCGACATGACCGATTTCTTCCTGGTGCTGATGCTGCCGGGTGCCGGCGATGAGCTGCAGGGCATCAAGAAGGGCGTGCTCGAAATCGCCGACATGATCGTCGTGAACAAGGCCGATCCCGACAACGAGGTACGCGCCAAACAGGCGGTCATCCACTATCGCAACGCGCTGCACATCATGCATCCGCGCAGCCCCAACTGGAATCCGCCGGTGGCCATGTGCAGCGCGCTGCGCAACGTCGGACTGGACGAGATCTGGCAGCGGCTCACCGAGTACCGCGAGAAGCTCACGGCGTCCGGCGAGTTCCACGAGAAGCGCCGCAACCAGCGCATCCAGTTCATGTGGAGCATGCTGCAGGACCGGCTGATGAGCGACGTGAAATCGAACCCGGCCGTGGTGGCGGCGCTGCCCCGCATCGAGTCCGAGCTGCGCGAGGGGCGCCTCACCGTGACGCTGGCGGTGGAGCAGATCCTCGCGCTCGCACGCGGGCACTAGCGCATCGCTGTCCTTTCACGTCCCGATCACGCCGCCGTCATTCTTCCGGATCACGATCGTGGCCGAGCGCGGGCGCCCGCCGTCCGGCCAGCTCGACACCGCATCCGGGTGATCCGGGTTGCCGCGCTCGTCCGGCGCCTCTCCCGGATGCTGGATGTTGACGAACATCGTGCGGCCGTCGGGCGTTTGCGTGGCGCCCGTGATCTCGCAGCCGTTGGGGCCGGTGAGAAAGCGTCGCACCTCGCCGGTTGCAGGGTCGGCGGCGAGCATCTGATTGTTGCCGAGGTTGGCGTAATCGCCGCGCCCGATCGTTCTCGTCGTGACGTCGGTCTCGATCCACAGCACGCCGCGCGGATCGACGTACAAACCGTCGGGGCTGCCGAATGCGTCGCCCCTGATGTTGCCGCGTTTCGCGGGATCGGCCTGTGCCGGGTCGCCCGCCAACAGGAAGATGTCCCACTCGAAGCTCGTCGCGGTCGGATCGCCGCCGGCTTCACGCCAGCGGACGATGTGGCCGAAGACGTTCTCGCGGCGGGGATTCGCGGCGTCCGCCCCGCGGTTGCCGACGTCGCCGCGCTTCGCGTTGTTGGTGAGCGAACAGTAGACGTGCTTGCGGCCGGCATCCACTGCGATCCACTCCGGCCGATCCATCGGCGTCGCACCGACGCGGTCCGCCGCCGAGCGCGCGAGCCGCAGCACGTCGGCCTGCGAGGCGAAGCCGTTGGCCGCGGTGAGCCCGTTCTCGCCATGCACGAGAGGCAGCCACGTGCCGCGGCCATCGTCACCGAAGCGGGCGACGTGGAGCGTGCCGTGGTCGAGCAGGGTGCGGTTCGCCGCGCGGTCCTGCGGATGCCACGGCCGTGCGCTCACGAACTTGTAGATGTACTCGAACGCCTCGTCGTCGCCCATGTAGTAGACGACGCGGCCATCCGGCGCGACGGCGAGTGCCGCACCCTCGTGCTTGAAGCGGCCGAGCGCGGTGCGTTTGACGGGCTTCGATGCGGCATCCCACGGGTCGATCTCGACCATCCAGCCGAAGCGGTTCGCTTCGTTGGGTTCGCGCTCGCAGTCGAAGCGCGCGTCGTGTTCGTGCCAGCGCAGCCCGCGCCTCCGGGTGATGCCGTAGCGGCCCATCTCCGGCGTGATCGTGCGGCCGCCGGCGAAATAGAAGTTAAAGTTCTCCTCGCTCGCCAGGTAAGTGCCCCACGGCGTCACGCCGTGCGAGCAGTTGTTGAACGTGCCGAGCACCGCGCGTCCCGTGGGGTCGGCCGCCGTCTTCAACGCGTCGTCGCCCGCTGCCGGGCCTGCGAGCGTCATCGGCGTGAAGGCGCAGATGCGGCGCGCGTAGCGGGAGGGAGAGACGATGCGCCACGAGCCGCTCTCAAGCTCGATCTCGATCACCGAGACGCCGTGCGCGGCCTGCGACTTGCGCACCTTGTCCGCCGTCCACGTCTTCATGCCGTCAGGGTGCAGCAGGCCGTCGTCGGTGTACTCGTGATTGACGACCAGCAGCCCGTGGGTGGAGCTGTCGGAGCCTCTGGGCAGCGGAAAGAAGTGCATGCCGTCGTGGTGCATGCCGGCCTGCAGCAACTGCTGTTCCGCGCTGTTCGAGGCATCGGGTCGAAAGACCGGCTGACCGAGCGTGCTGCCCGTCGGGTCGCCCCAGCGATAGAGCACGCTTGCGGAGTAGCCCGCGGGCACGCGCACCGTGTCCTCGCCCGACACGGGTACGGCGTTGAAGCCCAGCACGCTGCCGCCGGCTGCAGCAGCGACGCGAAGCGGGCCGAACGCAGCCAGGACGGCAGCCGCGAGCCCTGCCTTGAGGACGGCGCGGCGCGTGACCGGGCTTTCGCAGCCGGCGGCCGCCGCCGGATTGGCGGGCTCATGGTCGTCGAACAGGTGCATGAGAGCGAAAGAGGAAATGAAAAGGCGTTATCTTAGCCATGGTGGATGACGAGCACGAGTCGGTAGAAACCCGAGGGAGCCGCTGTTGAAGATCGCCGTGCTGGGCGCCGGTGTGGTGGGCGTCACCACGGCGTGGCACCTCGCGGCGGACGGTCATGACGTGGTCGTCGTCGACCGCGCGCACGCGCCGGCGCTGGAGACGAGCTTTGCCAACGGCGGGCAGATCTCCGCGTCGCAGACCGAGCCGTGGGCGAATCCGGGGGCGCCGGGGCTGGTGCTGCGCTGGCTCGGTCGCGAGGACGCACCGCTGCTCTTCCGCCTGCGCGCCGATCCCGCGCTCTTCGCCTGGGGTCTGCGCTTCCTGCTCGAATGCCTCCCCGGCCGCACGCGGCGCAATACGCTGGACGTGCTCGCGCTCGGACTCTACAGCCGCGAGGCATTGCGCACGCTGCGTTCCGCACTGGCGCTCGACTACGATCAGCAGACGCGCGGCATTCTGAAGCTTTTCGAAGACGAGGCCGCGCTGGCGGAAGCTGCCGAGCATGCGCACGTGCTGTCGGCGCGCGGCTGCCGGGTCGACGTTCTGACGCGCGAGCAGTGCCTTGCGGTCGAGCCCGCGCTCGCGCACGCGCAGGTGGCGATCGCGGGCGCCACGCATGCGCGGGACGACGAATCGGGAGATGCCTGCAAGTTCACGACGGCTCTCGCGCAGCACTGCCGGGAGCGCGGCGTCGAGTTTCGCTTCGGCACGGAGATTCAGGCGCTGCGCTGCGAAGCGAATGTCGTGCGCTCGCTCGTCGTCAGGGAACGCGGCGGGCACACGGGAGAATTCGGTGCCGACGCCTTCGTGGTGTGCCTGGGCAGTTACAGCCCGCTTCTCCTGCGCAGCGCGGGCATCGCCATCCCGGTGTATCCGGTGAAGGGTTATTCGGTGACCGTCCTGATCGAGGACCCCGCTGCGGCGCCCACCGCGAGCATCACCGACGAGGCGCGCAAGATCGTCTTCTCACGCCTGGGTGACCGGCTGCGCGTGGCCGGCACGGCGGAGATGGCGGGGTACGACACGTCGCTCAACCGCGTGCGCTGCGAGGCCATTCGCGAGCGCGCGCGTCAGTGGTTCCCCGCGGCGAGCCGTTACGATCGAGTCGAGTACTGGGCGGGCCTGCGGCCGGCGACGCCGGGCAACGTGCCTCTCATCGGCCGCACGCGGATCGCGAACCTCTTCGTCAACACCGGACACGGCACGCTCGGCTGGACGCTCTCGTGCGGATCCGCACAGGCGCTGGCGGACATCGTTGCGGGTCGGCGCCCGCTGCTGGATTTCCCGTTCCTGGGAGCCGGGCGCACGGCGTGACGGCTACCACCAGCCGCCCACGCCGATGCCGTAGTTCCAGCCGCTGTAGCGTCCCCAGCCGAACCCCCAGGTCGGATAGACCCACGGGTACGCATAGGCCGGGCGGTAGTAATAGGTGCTGCGCACGATGGCGATGGCATCCTGCTGCCGCATCACCGCCTGATTGATCTGCTGGCCGGTCTCTGCGTTCTGCTTCGCCACGGCGTCCCAGCGGGAGGCGGCCTGCGCGTCCTGGGGCACGCCCGCAGTGCCGCTCCGGTAGAGGCCGGCGAGCGTCTGCTGCGCTTCGACGAGACCTTGGTCGGCGGCACGCTGGATCCACGCGAGCCCACTCGCCGGATCGCCGCGGGTTTCGATCTGCAGCAGTCCCAGCTCCAGCGCAGCATTCGGATGGTCCTGCCGTGCCGCCCGGTCGAGCCAGTACGCGGCCTGATCGATATCGCGCGGCGCGCCGTTGCCCTGCAGGTACTGCAGGCCGACGGTGTATTGCGCACCTGCGTCACCGAGCGCCGCAGCGCGCACGCGCCATTGCAGGGCGACGGCGGAATCGGTCGCGACGCCGCGGCCGCCGGCGTACATGTCGGCGAGCAGTTGCGCTGCGCGCGCATCACCGGCTTGGGCTGCGGCGCCCAACGCAGCGAGCGCGGTGGCGTAGTCTCGACTGCGGTAGGCGGCGAGCCCCGTCTGAAATTCCGACGCAGCGCCGACGGGCAGGGCGAGGGACAGCGCGACCGCTAGGAGCAGACGTTTCACGGCAACCTCCGCGTCTTCGGACACGTCAGTTTGAATCCGGCGCAGGCGGTGGGGTTCCTGCAGCGATGCGTGCGAAGTCGTCGGGCGTGTCGATGTCGATCAGCACACCGGGGTCGTCGCAGTTCAACGCGACGAGATCGTCACCCGCTGCGGCGACGACATCGCGTGCGCCGTGCGTTCCCGAGAGTGTCGCGAGCGCAGCGCGGTAGCGTTCCCCGAAACAGACCGGATGGCCGCGCCGGCCGTGGTAATACGGCGCCGCGAGTGCGGCGCCCCCGGCGATGGCGGCAGCGAGCGCACGCACAGTGGTTGGCGCAACGCACGGCATGTCGGCCAGCGCCACCAGCCATCCCTGCCAGTGCGGCGTCGCGCGCACGCCACACGCCAGGCTGGTTCCTATGCCCTCGTCCGCGTCGGGGCACACGACCACTTGGGCGCCGCACGCGCGCAAGGCGGTGGCGAGCACATCGGAAGCAGGACGCACGACTGCCACCACCTGCGGCAGGGCCGCGACCAGGAGGCGGGTCGTGGCCACGGCGACGGGCGTGCCGTCGGCCAGCGGGGTTAGGAGCTTCTCGCCGCCGAAGCGCCGGCTGCGGCCGGCCGCGAGAACGAGGCCGCCGATCAAGCGTGCAGCACGGACACGGTCCGCGTGCGCGCCGCGCGCCTGGGCTCCCTAACCGTCATGCTTCTGCTTGAGCTCGTTCGGATCGATCGGCAGGCGGCGGATGCGCTTGCCGGTGGCCGCGAAGACGGCATTGACGACGGCCGGTGCGATCGGCGGCGTACCCGGTTCACCGACCCCACCCATGGGGGCGCTGCTGTCGACGAGGAATACCTCGATGCTCGGCATCGCGTTCATGCGCAGAATCGGGTAGTCGTGGAAGTTGCTCTGCTCGACACGCCCGTCCTTGAACGTAATGCGACCGTACAGGGCGGCGGACAGACCGAAGACGATGCCGGATTCCATCTGCGCGCGGACCGTGTCCGGATTGACGATCGGCCCGCAGTCGACCGCGCACACGACGCGATGGACGCTCACCTCGCCGGCCGGCGACACCGAGACCTCGGCGACCTGGGCGACGATGCTGCCGAAGGATTCGTGCACGGCGATGCCCATGGTGCGACCCTGCGGCAGCTGCCGGCCCCACCCCGCCTTCTCCGCCGCAAGGTCCATGACCCCGCGCACTCGCGGATGGTCGACCAGCAGCAGGCGGCGATAGGCGACCGGGTCCTGCTTCGCCGCGACCGCACACTCGTCGATGAAGCACTCCTTCACGAAGGCCGTGAAACTGTGGCCGACCGAGCGCCACCACAGCACCGGCACGCCGCGCGGCGCCATCTTGTACTCGACGAGAAAGTTCGGGATCTGGTAGTCCATTTCGGCAGAGCCCTCGACCTGCGTCATGTCGAGTTCCGCCTTGAGCAGCATCGGCTCGAACGGTGTTCCCTGGATGATGGACTGGCCGACGATGCGGTGGAGCCACGCGATCGGCAGGCCGTTCACGTCGAGCCCGGCGCGGACCACGTTGTACGTGCGCGGACGATAGTAGCCGCCGCGCATGTCGTCCTCGCGTGTCCACATGACCTTCACCGGCACGCCGGCCGCCTTGGAAACCTTTACCGCCTCCTTCACGAAATCCGCGGCGGGATTGGCGCGGCGCCCGAAGCCGCCGCCGAGGAACATGGTGTGGATGACGACACGCTCCGGCTTCACGCCGGCGATCTGGGCTGCCGCCGCCTGATCGGTGGTCTGCATCTGCGTGCCGACCCAGATCTCGACGCCATCCGCCCGCACGTGCGCGACGCAGTTGAGCGGCTCCATGGTCGCGTGCGCGAGGTAGGGCACTTCGTACACCGCTTCGAGTTTCTTCTCGGCGCGGGCGAGCGCAGCGTGCACGTCGCCGCGCGTGGCCGCCACTGCCGCCGCCGACCCGTCGAGGCGCGCGAGTTCCTCGTACTGCTTGCGCTGCGTCGTGCTGTCGAGGCTCGCCAGCGGTCCGTCGTCCCAGGTCACATCGAGCGTGTCGCGCCCCTGCTTGGCAGCCCAGAAACCGTCTGCGAGCACTGCGATGCCGGTGTCGATCTGCACCACTTTCCTGACGCCCGGTACTGCCTTGGCCTTGTCGGCGTTAAAGTGCTTCACGCTGCCGCCGAACACCGGCGGGCGCGCGATGACCGCCGTGAGCATGCCCGGCAGCTTCACATCGATGCCGAACCTGGCTTGGCCCGTGACCTTTGCGCGCCCGTCGATGCGACGCACCGGACGCCCGATCAGCGTGAAATCGGTCGGACTCTTGAGCTTCGGGTCGGTCGGCGGCGTCAGCGTCGCCGCCTTCGCTGCGAGTTGCCCGAACGAGAGCTTTCTCGCGGATGCTTCGTGGAGCACGTAGCCATTCTCGGCGCGGCAGCTCCACGGTTCCACCTCCCAGATCTCGGCCGCCGCGGCGATGAGCATGGTGCGCGCCATCGCACCCGCCTTGCGCAGCTGGTCGAACGAGGAGTTGACGCTGGTGCTGCCGCCGGTGACCTGAATGCCGAATGCCGTATGGAAGTACGGTGGGGCGGCCGGTGCGGCTTCCACGCGCACCCGGCCCCAGTCCGCGTCCATCTCATCGGCGGCGATCATCGGCAGCGCCGTATAGACACCCTGGCCCATCTCGGACTTGTTGCAGAGAATGGTCACGGACTCGTCGGGGGCGATGCGGATGAAGGCGTTGGGTGCGAAGGGCATGGGGGAAGCGCCCGGTCGCAGCGCCAGCGCCTTCGGCATGCCGTCCGGCAGGTAGAAGCCGATGACGAGGGCGCCACCCGTGACGGCCGTCGCCTTGAGGAATGCGCGGCGGTCGGTCTCCGGTTTCCGGTCCATCACGGCTCCCGGAAGCCGCCGACGCGTTTGATGGCAGCGCGGATGCGCTGGTAGGTTCCGCAGCGGCAGAGCACGCCGCTCATGGCTTCGTTGATCTGAGCGTCGGTAGGCTTCGGCGTCTTCGCGAGCAGCGCCGCCGCGGTCATGATCTGCCCCGACTGGCAGTAGCCGCACTGCACGACATCCAGCTCCAGCCACGCCAGCTGGACGGGATGCTCACCCGACTTCGACAGTCCCTCGATGGTGAGAATGGTCTTGCCGGAGACCACGGAGAGCGGCGTTACGCAGGCGCGCGTCGGCACGCCGTCGACGTGCACCGTGCAGGCACCGCACTGCGCGATACCGCAGCCATACTTCGTTCCGGTGAGTCCCAGAGTGTCGCGCAACACCCAGAGCAGCGGCGTGTCCGGACTCACCTCCAGCCGGTGGGCGGTGCCGTTGATCGTGACCGAGATCATCTACTCCTCGCATTTTGATGCTAGTTTTTGTACGACAGAGCATCGACCCGCCACGCCGATGTTGTCAATCCTTGCGCATGTCGCCAAAGCGTGCTTCGGCCACCCGTGGTGGGCGGGCGAGCGCAGGGTTGCGGGCGAAATAGCGCTTCACGCCCGTGAGCACGGCATCGGCGATCTTCTCCTGGTAGGCGGCCGACTTGAGCCGCGCTTCTTCCTCGGGATTGGTGATGAACGCGGTCTCGACCAGTATCGAGGGAATGTCGGGCGCTTTCAGCACGGCGAAGCCGGCCTGCTCGACTTCCGCCTTGTGCAGCGTGTTGATGGTGCCGAGTTCGGACAGCACGGAACGACCGACGCGCACGCTGTCGTTGATGGTCGCGGTCTGCTGCAGGTCGAGCAGCGTCTTCTTGAGGTAGTAGTCTCCGACGTCGATGTTGACGCCGCCAATGAGGTCGGCATCGTTTTCGCGCTTCGCCAGCCAGCGTGCAGCAGCCGACGTCGCACCGCGGTCGGACAGGGCGAACACCGACGAGCCGCGTGCGCGCGGTTCGATGAATGCGTCCGCGTGGATCGAGACGAAGAGATCCGCCTGCACCTTGCGCGCCTTTTCGACTCGCGTCTGCAGCGGAATGAAGTAGTCGCCGTCACGGATCAGCAGGCCGCGCATGCCGGGTTCGCTGTCGAGCTTGGACTTGAGCCGGCGCGCGATGGCGAGCGTGACATCCTTTTCGATCGTGCCGCTGCGGCCGCGGGCGCCCGGATCCTCGCCACCGTGGCCGGCGTCGATGGCGACGATGAGCAGGCGGGCCGGCGTGCTGCGACCCTTGCGCACTACCGTCGCCGGCGGCGGCTTGTCACGCCGCGCTTTCTCTTCGGTCACCGCCTCCTCATGCGACTTGAGGACCAGGTTGGGCACCGTCGGCGTCGTCGGTGCGGGTGCGGGCTCGCTCGCAGCGGATTTGGCTACCGCAGCTTCCTGCTCGCGCTCGATCCGCGTCACGAGTGCCATCAGCGCGTCGGGCGGCGTGAGCGGGTAGACATCGACGACCAGACGGTAGCCGTAGTCACCCACCGGTGGCAGGCTGAAGACCTGCGGTTGCGCCTCTGCCTTCAGGTCGAGCACGATGCGCAGCGTGTCGGCCTTGAAGCGACCGACACGCACCGACTGGATGTTGGGATCGTCACGCGCGACCTTCTTGGCGAGCGCTTCGACTTCCGGACTTGCCGACACGTTTTCGAGATCCAGCACCAGCCGCTCCGGGTTCTTGATCTTGGTCAGGCTGTGCTTGATCTGCGTGGCCGACTCGATGGTGATCCGCGTGTACTCCGGCGCCGGCCAGACGCGGGCCGCGATGATGCGGGTCTCCTGCGCGAGCGCCGACAGGCTCGGAATCAAGCAGGCAGCAAGCAACGCCGCGAGCAGCCCGAAACGGGCGCAGGCACCCAGCAGCGGCGAAGCGAGAAGCGTGGCTAGTCCACCGGCGGCGCTCGATGGCCCGCGACGGCTGTGCGCAGGCGCTTCAGACACCGCTCACCCCGCGTACTCCCCGCTGCGATCTCGTACGTGCGGCCGGGCTGTGCGAACTCGAGCCGGATGCGAAGATCGGCGGGCGGCAGGCGTGCGCCGATCTTCTCGGGCCATTCGATGGCACACACCGCACCGGCGTGGAAATATTCCGAGAAGCCCGTTGTGTCCCATTCTTCTGCAGATTTGAATCTATAAAAATCAAAGTGATAAAAGTCTAATCTAGAAAGTAAGTAAAGTTCAACGAGAGTATAGCTCGGACTCTTCACTTTTTCGCGACAACCGAGTGAAAGCAGACAGGCGCGCACCAGAGCGGTTTTGCCGGCGCCCAGATCGCCGTGCAGATGGAGCACCATGCCGGGTTCGATCACACTGCCCAGCGCGGCACCGAGGGCGCGGGTGGCCGCCTCGTCTTCGAGGCGGCCTGTCAGCGGTGCAACGGAGGGATTACCATCGTTCGTATGCATATGCATCCGGTTCCTCGACGTCGCGATTGGCGGCTGCTCGCACAGCAGATCAAGGCGTGGGGCCGCGCGCTCGGCTTTCAGCAGGTCGGCATCGCGGGCACCGATCTCGGCGACGCGGAGAGCCGCCTGCTCGCGTGGCTGGAGCAGGGCCGGCACGGCGCGATGGATTATATGGCACGACACGGCGTGCGCCGCGCGCGCCCGCACGACCTCGTGCCCGGCACCGTGCGCGTGATCTCGGTGCGCCTGGATTATCTGCCGGGAGAGGCACACGCCAGCACCGCGATACTGAGCGAGCGCGAGCGGGCGTTCGTCGCCCGCTATGCGCTCGGCCGCGACTACCACAAGCTCATGCGCGGTCGGCTGCAGCAACTCGCCGACCGCATCACCGCGGAGGTGGGCGAACACCGGTATCGGGTATTCAGTGACAGCGCCCCGGTGCTGGAGGTCGAGATCGCGACCCGCGCGGGACTGGGTTGGCGCGGCAAGCACACGCTGCTGCTCTCGCGCGAAGCCGGTTCGTGGTTCTTTCTCGGCGAGCTGTTCACCGATCTGCCGCTGCCGTTGGACGCACCGGCCGACGATCACTGCGGCACCTGCACGCGCTGCATCGACGCCTGTCCGACCGGAGCGATCGTCGCACCCTACGAGCTCGATGCGCGCCGCTGCATTTCGTATCTCACCATCGAGCACCCCGGCAGCATTCCGGAGGCGCTGCGCCCGCTGATCGGCAACCGTGTCTACGGTTGCGACGACTGCCAGCTCGTCTGCCCCTGGAATCGCTTCGTGCAGCCCGCGGCCGAGCCCGACTTCGCGGTCCGCAACGGGCTCGACGCCGCCACGCTGGTCGAACTCTTCGCGTGGAGCGAGGACGCCTTCGCGCTCCGGCTCGCCGGCAGCGCGATCCGCCGCATCGGCCACGAGCGCTGGCTGCGCAATCTCGCGGTCGGCCTCGGCAACGCCGCACCCGCGCCGGCAGTGGTCGCTGCGCTGCGCGCGCGCGCTGCACATCCGTCTCCCCTCGTCCGCGAGCACGTCGCCTGGGCGCTCGCGCGACATCTCGGCGCGGGCTCCGCCTCGCCATGACTGCGTTCGACTGGGAGTTTCCGTACCTGTCCCGGCGCCTGCCGCTGCTCGCGCGCAACGTCGTGGCGACGGCGCAGCCGCTCGCCGCTCAGGCGGGCTTGAGCATGATGCTGCGCGGAGGCAACGCCGTCGATGCTGCGTTGGCTACCGCCATCGCGCTCACCGTCGTCGAGCCGGTTTCGAACGGCGTCGGCTCGGATGCTTTCGCCATGGTGTGGGACGGGACCACGCTGCACGGCCTGAATGCGTCGGGACGCTCGCCGCTGGCCTGGGTGCCCGGGCGCTTCGCCGGGCGCCGGGCGATGCCCGAAACCGGCTGGGACAGCGTGACGGTGCCGGGAGCGGTATCGGCCTGGGCGGCGCTTTCCGCGCGCTTCGGACGGCTGCCCTTCGCCACCCTGTTCGAGCCGGCCATCGCCTATGCGCGCCAAGGCTTTCCGGTCTCGCCCGTGGTGGCGATGAAGTGGCGCAAGCAGGTTCCGCTGTTTGCAGACCAGCCCGGTTTCGCCGAGGCTTTCCTGCCCGGAGGCCGGGCTCCGGCAGCGGGGGAGACGTTCGCGCTGCCGGCGCTTGCGCAAACGCTGGACGCGATCGCCGATACGCGGGGCGAAGCGTTCTACCGGGGGTCGCTGGCGGAGGCGCTCGTTGCCCACGCTGCGGCGCACGGGGGCGCCCTGACACTGGCCGATCTCGATGCACATGCCGTTGAGTGGGTGGCGCCGATCGGTATCGACTATCGCGGCTACACGCTGCACGAACTGCCCCCCAGCGGGCAGGGCATCGCTGCGCTCATCGCGCTCGGCATTCTTGCTCATCACGACCTCGCGGCGCACCCGGTCGATTCCGCTGCCAGTCTGCATCTGCAGATCGAGGCCATGAAGCTCGCGTTCGCGGACGTCCATCGGCACGTCGCGGATCCGCGTGCGATGACGGCCGAGGTGACTTCACTGCTCGACGCCGAATATCTGGCGCAGCGCGCCCGCGAGATCGATCCGGATCGGGCGCGATCGCCGTTGCCGGGACGGCTGTCGGGCGGTGGCACCGTCTACCTCACCGCTGCCGATGCCGAAGGGATGATGGTGTCGTACATCCAGTCCAACTACGGCGGCTTCGGCTCCGGCGTGGTCGTGCCGGGCACCGGCATCGGCCTGCAGAACCGCGGCAGCGGCTTCACGCTGGAACGCGGACACCCGAACGAGGTCGGCCCCGGCAAGCGACCGTTCCACACCATCATCCCCGCGTTCGTGACCCGCAACGGAGTGCCGGTGATGAGCTTCGGCGTCATGGGTGGCGCCATGCAACCGCAGGGACACGTACAGATCATGGTGCGGCTTGCCGACTACCGGCAGAATCCGCAGGCGGCCTGCGATGCGCCGCGCTGGCGCGTGCGCGACGGTGGCGCAGTGGAGTTCGAGGCGGGGGTGGAGGCACAGACTGTCGCCCGCCTGGTGCGCATGGGACATCGCGTGGCGGAGGGCGATGCCGGGAGCTATTTCGATTTCGGCGCCGGCCAGTTCATCTATCGACTGGCGGACGGTTACTTTGCTGCCTCGGACCCGCGGCGCGACGGGCAGGCAGTCGGATTCTGAGCGATGAGCGAGCGAGGCGAAACGCCGATGGTGGTGAACTGCGTCGCATACCGCGACGGCACGCGGTTGCGCGACATCACCGTCGAGGAGATCAGCGATTACATGGCGCAGCCGGGCGCCTTCGTCTGGCTGGGACTGTACGAGCCGGACGAACAACTCATGCGCGACGTGCAGAAAGAGTTCGGCCTGCACGACCTCGCGGTCGAGGACGCGTGGCGGGCGCACCAGCGGCCGAAGCTGGAAGCCTACGGCGACACGCTCTTCGTCGTCCTGCGCACGGCGCGCATGGAGAAGGGCGAACTCCTGTTCGGCGAGACCCACGTCTTCGTCGGACCGCGCTACGTCGTCACCGTCCGCCACGGTGCCTCATCCGCCTATACCGATGTGCGTACCCGCTGCGAGTACTCGCCGGACCTGCTCGCCAGGGGCCCGGGGTTCATCCTCTACGCCGTGCTCGATTTCGTGATGGATCAGTACTTCCCTATCGTGGAGGATCTGGAGGACGAACTCGAAGCGATCGAGGAGGGGGTCTTCCGCTCCCACACCGACGCCGAACACGTCGAGAACACGTACGAACTCAAGCTCAAGATGATGGCGGTGCGCCGGGCCGTCCTGCCGGTGGTGCAGATCTGCAACGACGTGCCGCTGTACCGATCCTTGATCGCGGACGAGATCCGACCCTATTTTCGGGACGTTTCCGACCACGCCCACAGCATTCTCGAAGTCGTGGAATCAGGCCGCGACATGGTGAACACCGCGCTCACGGTCAATCTCACGCTGCTTTCGATGCGGCACAACGAAGTGATGAAGCGCCTGGCGGGCTGGGCCGCGATACTCGCCATCCCGACGATGATCGGCGGCATCTACGGCATGAACTTCGAACACATGCCCGAACTGGGCTGGACCTTCGGCTACCCCCTGACCTTGGGGGTGATGGTGGTGATCTGCGTGCTGGTCTATCGAAGGCTGAAACGTACCGGCTGGCTATGACGCGTCAGGGCAGGCTCTGCCGGGCAGGGGTGGTGGCAGCGGAGAAAGGCGAGTCGAGATCGGCGTGAAGGGACGTCAGAGAAAGTAGATGGCCGGGAAGGTTGCCGCGGCCAGGACCAGAACGATCCACTCCAGGCTGTTCTTCGCGAGCCAGCCGGTAAAGTGCAGGATCAGTATGATGATCGCGACCACGTAAAAGGCGATGAGCGCCATGCTCTGAAACCTCCGCTGCCTGTAAACTGCCACCCGAATAAGCTAGTTTCGTGCCTCGGCCGGGGGCGGGCCGAGGGACTGAGGTCTCCTGGAGGAGGACGCGAACGATGGCCCTTTCCCCATCCTCGGCCGCCGTTGCCGAGCGCAGCAGCACACCCCGAAGGCGCGTGTCCCACGCCCGGATCGGCGCGTTCGAACCGGCGACGAGCGGACGCGCGGCAGCATCCGGACGCCATCTTTCGCGGAAATCCGCCGAGGCACGGCCGTGAGCCGCGACGCCTGGGATGCAGTCGTCGTGGGTTCCGGCATCGGCGGTCTAGCGTGCGCGGCCGCGCTCGCCAAGTACAAGCACCGCGTGCTCGTCCTCGAACAGAACCACGTCGCGGGGGGCCTCACGCACACCTTCACGCGCGGCGACTGGACCTGGGGCATCGGCGTTCAGAACCTCGGGGACATGGGGCAGGAGGACGAGAACGAAGGACTGCTGGAGTGGATTTCGGGCGGCACCATCCACATGGCCTCGATGGGGCCGGTATACGACATCATTCATTTCCCTGGCGGATTCGAGACGCAGCTGGCACGACCGGAGGAAGCGCTCAAGCGCGAACTGAAGGAGCGGTTTCCGACCTGCCTGGGGCAGATCGACAGCTGGTTCGACGCGCTGCATGCCGGCCAGAGCGCGGGTCACGCGGTATTTGCGCTGCGTGCCATGCCGGAGCCGATGGCCACGTTCTATCGCCTGTGGCGCGCCGACACCATCGACCGCTGGTGCAAGCGGACGACCCGCGAAGTATTGGAGGAACTCGTCACCGACCAGCGCCTGCGCTGTGTGCTCGCCGCGCAGTGGGGTGATTACGGCAGCAAGCCTTCCGCCAGTTGCTTCGGCATCCATTCGGTGGTCGTGAGCAACTTCTTCAACGGCGGCTACTACCCGGTCGGCGGTGCCGGCGTATTCGCGGAGAAGCTCACCCAGGTGATCGAGGCGGCGGGCGGCGAGGTCCAGGTCGACACGCGCGTGACCGGCCTGCTGCTGGAAGGCGACAGCGTGATCGGCGTCGAGACGGCGCCAGGCGGCGTGTACAAGTCGGAGCGCGTGGTGTCCGACATCGGCGCCCGCAACACCGTCGCGCAGCTGTTGCCGGAGCGCCTGCGGAGTGCGGAGTGGGCACGCGAGATTCTCGCGCTGCGCCCGACGGTCGCTCATGTAGGGCTCTACCTCGGGCTCGAAGGCGACATCGGTGCGATGGGCGCGAGCGCTTCCAACCACTGGTTCTACGAGACCTGGGATCTGGAGGACGCCTGCTGGTCCGCGCCGCGCGAGCAGTCGCTCGCGCCGGTGCTACGCGTTGCCTTTCCGTCGTTGAAGGATCCGAGCTACGACCCGGGTCCGCGCAAGCTGCACACCGTGGAAGCGTTTGCGTATACCGACTGGCAGATTTTCGAGCCCTGGCAGGATTCAGTCCCGGGCCACCGGCCGGCCGCCTATCTGAAGCTCAAGGCGCTCATCCAGAAACGGATGATCGCCCAGTTCAGCCGTTACTTCCCTGCACTCGGACCGCTCATTCGCTACAGCGAGGTGTCGACGCCGCTGTCGATGACGGCCACCACGAGCGCCTACCAGGGCGCCATGTTCGGTATCGAACCGACGCCGCAGCGTTTCCTCTGCAAGTGGCTGCACGCGAAGACGCCAGTGAGCGGCCTCTACCTCGCGGGACAGGACGTCGGCACACCCGGCGTGCAGGGTGCCATGATGGGCGGAATTCTGGCTGCGGCGGCGATCGAGCCCAAGCTCCTCTCGCGCCTGAGTTGATAGCCGGGTCAGTCGGAAAGGCGTTCGTCGAGATCGACGATCCAGTGTTTGACCGGCACACCGGCGATCGTCGCCAGATGCGTCTCGCATCCCATGTTGGCGGTGAGGATGAGCTCGGGGCGTTCCGCTTCCAGCGCCGCGACCTTGTTGCGCTTGAGTTGCTCTGACAGTTCCGGCTGCGTGATGGCATAGGTACCGGCCGAGCCGCAGCACAGGTGCGCGTCGGCGATCGGCGTGAGCTCGTAACCGAAGCTGCGCAGCAGGTCTTCCGCGAGCCCGCGCAGCTTCTGCCAGTGCTGCAGGGTGCAGGGCGGATGAAAGGCGACCCGCGGCATCTTCTTGCCCTTGAGCAGAGACCTGATCAGTGCGCGCTCGCCGGCGATCACTTCGGTCAGATCCTGTGTCAGGGTGCTGATGCGCTCGGCCTTTTCGGCATAGGCGCGGTCGTGCTGCAGGTGGTGCCCGTATTCGCGCACGGTCGACCCGCAGCCCGTGGCGGTCATGGCGAATCCCTCCACGCCCTGTTCGACGTGCGGCCACCAGGTGTCGATGATGCGCCGCATGTCGCTCAACCCATCTTCCTGATAGTCGAGGTGGAAGCGCAGCGCGCCGCAGCAACCCTTGCTGTCGATCAGGGAAATGCCGACGCGATCGAGCACGCGCGCGGCGGCGGCGTTAGTGTTCGGCGTCAGCACCGGCTGCGCACAGCCGGCCAGCGACACGAAACGCCGCTGGTGACGGGCCGGCGGCCATGCGCCGGCGCGCGGCAGTGAGGCCGGCAGCTTCGCCCGCAACACTTCCGGCAGGAAGGGGCGCAGCGCCATGCCGGCGCCGAGCGCAAGGCGGAAAGTGGCGGGCTGCCGGAAGAAGGTCGCCATCACCCAGCGCTGCAGCTTCTCCTGCGTCGGTCGCTCGACGCGCTCGGAAACCAGCTTGCGACCGATGTCCACCAGGTGGCCATAGCGCACTCCGGAGGGACAGGTCGTCTCGCAGGAATGGCAGGTCAGGCAGCGGTCGAGGTGGAGCTGGGTGCGCGCCGTCACCGGAGCGCCCTCCAGCATCTGCTTCATGAGATAGATGCGCCCGCGCGGCCCGTCGAGTTCGTCGCCCCGAATCTGATAGGTGGGACAGGTGGCCGTGCAGAAACCACAGTGCACGCACGCACGCAGAATCGATTCGGCTTCGCGCCCGTCCGGCGTGTCCTTGATGAAGTCGGCGAGTCGGGTCTGCATGGGGCGGCGTGAGGTGTCTACATGAGGTTCGCGGGCACGTCGGTGAGGGGAAACATGCGCCCGGCATTGAGGATGCCGTGCGGGTCGAACGCGCGCTTGAGTCGCCGGTGCAGCGCGAGCAGCGGCGCGGGCAGCGGGTGAAATACCGGCGCGCTGCTGCCGCGCGCGCGAAACAGGGTCGCGTGGCCGTGGGCGTTGGCAGCGGCGGTGCGCACGACTGCTGCCGGCAGGTCGGAAGCGAGCCAGCGCAGCGCGCCGCCCCATTCGATCAGCTGTTCACCCATCAGGTTCAGGGCGGGCGTGGTCGACTTGATCGAGAGCCGCCACAGCGGCGCTGCGCCGGTGAAGAAAGCGTGCGCCTGCTCGCGCAGTGCCGTCCAGAACGCCGCGCCGTCGGCAACTTCCTCGCCGCCCAGCTTGGCGCGGGCGGAGGCGATTGCGTCCGCTGCGCCCGACAGGCGCAGCGTGAGACAGCCCGCGTGGTAACAGGTGGCGGAGAGCGGCAGCGGCGTGCCGGCCCAGCGGTTCATCGCCTCGATCGCGCTCGGCTCGTCCATCTCGAAGCGCAGCGTGAGCTCCTCCGGCGGCAGCGGGAGCACCTTGAAGGACACCTCCAGCAGCAGACCGAGCGTGCCGAGCGATCCGGTGAGCAGGCGCGACAGGTCGAAACCCGCCACGTTCTTCATCACCTGCCCGCCGAAACTCAGCTCGGTGCCGCGACCATCGAGCATGCGCAGACCGAGCACGAAGTCGCGCACGGCGCCGGCATACGCGCGCCGCGGTCCGGAGAGTCCGGCGGCAACGCAGCCGCCGATGGTCGCGTCGGGACCGAAGTGCGGTGGCTCGAACGCGAGCATCTGCCCGCGCTCGGCGAGGGTCGCTTCGATCTCCGTCAGTGGTGTGCCGGCGCGCGTGGTGATCACCAGCTCGGTCGGCTCGTACTGGATGACGCCGCGATAACCGGTCGCGTTGAGTTCGCTGCCGGCACAGGGCACTCCGTAGAATTCCTTGCTCCCGCTGCCCTTGATGTGCAGCGCGTCGCGCCGGTCCGACGCCTCGCGGATGGCCTGCGCCAAGCGGCCTTTCAGGTCATCCATGAGAGGCACCGATGGCAGTCGAAAGCCTGCATCGGCGCCCGGGCGGACGCCTCTGCACGTCTCGAACTCTGCGCGTTACGCGTCCTTCTTCTTCGTTGCGTCGGCGACGACGTCCTTGGCTGCTCCCGTCGCCTTCTTCGTGGCGTCGACAGCGGCGTCGGCCAGGTGCTCGGCGCCCTTGATGGCACCGGTGACGGCGTTGGTGCCCGCGTCGACCGACGTGCTCGCTGCCTCCGCCGCCGCCGTCGCCGCCGTCTTCGCGGCGTCGGACACCTTGGCGGCGGCCGACCCGGCAGACTTGAACGCATTGGTCCCCATCTCGGAGGCCGCATGGGCCGCCTTGCTCGCGATCTCACCGATGGACTTGGCGGCCTCGGCGGAATGGACTGCCATGGTCTCGGCCGTCTTCACGATGCTCGATATCGCATTCGTGCTGGCATCGGTGGCCGTGGCCGTGGCTTTGGTCGCAGATTCTCCCGCCGCGCGGGCTGCCTCCCCCGTCAAGCCGGCCATCTTCTCCGCCATCTTGGTCGCTTCCTCGATGGCGGTGGTGCCGGCTTCGGCGATGGCACCGAAGGCCTTTTCCATGGCCCCGGTCACCCCCGCAAAAAGGCCGCCGATGCCGCCCAGTCCGAGCACGCCGGCAAGACTGCTGTCGATGCCGGCCTTGACGAAGTCGCGCTGGCTTTCGAGCAGCTTCGTGAGTCCGCTGGAGTCGAGCTTGCCCACGGCTACCTGATTCTTCAGGAAGCCGAAGAGGAGCGGGGCGCCCATCGCGAACATCTTTTCGATGGCGGCGGTGCCGAGCCCGCTCGCCTTCGCCGCCGTTTCCGCCACGTTGCTGAAGCGGTCACCGAACAGTCCCTTCACCATGTTCGAGCCGAGCGTCATGAGATTCTCGGCCGCCGGCCCGCCGCTGAACATCTTGGTCATGCTGCTGGCGATGTCGGTGCCGATGCTCGGGCTGTTGATGGCGTTGAGCAGGCTGGAGGCGCCGGCCGGGGTCGAACCCTGCTGCACGACGGCACCGAGCAGAGACGGGAAGACGGTGCTCATGGCGGCCTTGGTCATCGTTTCCGACGCGTTGAGATAGCTGCTCGCGAGGCGCGAGAACTCGCTGCCGAAGGACGTCATCATCGATTCCAGGATGTTCGTGGCCATGCTTTTCCTCCTTGCTGGGTATTGGAATGTTTGTGGTGGTTAGGGTTGCGCGGGCGACCGTGGAATCAGAACCGCGGCAGGTCGGGAAAGCGCTCCTGACCGGCCTTCACGTGCATGGCACCGAACTCGGCACAGCGGTGCAGGGTCGGTACGGCCTTGCCCGGGTTGAGCAGCGTGCGCGCGTCGAATGCATGCTTCACGGCGTGGAACGTCTCGAGCTCGGTCGCGCGAAATTGCAGGCACATCTGATCGATCTTCTCGACACCGACGCCGTGCTCGCCGGTGATGGTGCCGCCGGCGTCGATGCACAGCTCGAGGATGCGGGCGCCGAAATGCTCCGCAGTCTCGAGCTGACCCGGCAGGTTCGCGTCGAACATGATGAGCGGGTGAAGGTTGCCGTCGCCGGCGTGGAACACGTTGGCGCAGGCCAATCCGAATTCCTCCGACAGGTCGGCGACACCCTTCAGCACCCGGCCCAGGTTCTTGCGCGGGATAGTGCCATCCATGCAGTAGTAGTCGGGCTTGATGCGTCCCACCGCCGGGAACGCCGCCTTGCGCCCCGACCAGAGCTTGAGGCGCTCGGCCTCGTCGCGCGAGACGCGAATGTCGGTGGCACCGCTTACGCGGAGCACATCGGCCACCTTCGCGATCTCCGCCTCGACCTCGGCCGCCGTGCCGTCCGCTTCACACAGCAATATCGCGGCGGCATCGAGGGGATACCCGGCGTGCACGAACTCCTCGACCGCGCGGGTGGCGAGCTGGTCCATCATCTCCAGACCTGCCGGCACGATGCCGGCCGCGATGAGGCTGGCGACGGCTTCACCGGCGCGGATCACGTCGTCGAACGCCGCCATGACCACCGTCGCCTTCTCCGGCTTCGGCGTGAGCTTGACCGTGATCTCGGTGACCACGCCGAGCAGGCCTTCCGAGCCGGTCACCAGCGCGAGCAGGTCGTAACCCGCTGCATCCAGCGCATCCGCGCCGATATCGAGAATATCGCCCTCGATCGTCGCCATGCGCAGCTTGAGGATGTTGTGCACCGTCAGCCCGTATTTGAGGCAGTGCACGCCGCCCGAGTTCTCGGCCACGTTGCCGCCGATGGTGCAGGCGATCTGGCTCGACGGGTCGGGCGCATAGTAGAGCCCGTGCTTGGCCACGGCTTCGGAGATGGCGAGATTGCGCACGCCGGGCTGGACGCGGGCAGTACGCGCGAGCGGATCGATGTGGAGAATGCTCTTCAGGCGGGCAAGCGACAGCAGCACGCCCTCTTCGATGGGCAAGGCGCCACCGGACAGTCCGGTGCCGGCACCGCGGGCGACCACCGGCACGCCCGCCTCGAAGCAGATGCTCAGCACCTTCGCCACCTCCTGCTCGTCGCCCGGCAGCACGGCGATCATCGGCAGGCGGCGATACGCCGAGAGGCCGTCGCATTCGTACGGCCGCAGATCCTCCTGCTCCCACAGGACGGCGCTCGATGGCAGGAAGTTGCGGAACAGCCGGACCAGCCGATCCCTGTCGACGATGCGCGGGGGGGTGTCGTTCGCGCCCATTCTCAGTCCTCCTCCGCCAGATGTCGTGCCCGCGTCGACCGCGTGGCCGCGCCTGAAGCGCGCGATGCCCCGCCGGCCCACGTCGTCGCCGACGTCCTGGTATGCCTCCGTGAGATTCACAGCTTATAGTCTTGGCGGGCGTTTTGCGAGCGCCCGATGGCTGCGGCCGGTGCGCTCGATCTGCTGCCCTGGACACGCCGTGCCGGGTGCGCAGTCGAACATCCGGGCTAGAATAGGCGCCATCGTCCATGCGCCTTTCAAGGAACGGGCGCGTCTGCTCATCCACCGCGGAGGCCCCCATGTCCCAGTCCGATGCAGCCGTTGCCGAGGCGACGGCGGAGCAACTCTTCCAGCCGATCAAGCTTGGTCCGTACACCCTGCCGCACCGGGTGGTGATGGCGCCACTCACGCGCTCGCGCGCGCGCCAGCCGGGCAACGTTCCCTCTGCGCTCAATGCCTGCTACTACGCGCAACGGGCGTCTGCGGCATTGATCATCAGCGAGGCGACGCAGGTGTCGATGCAGGGGCAGGGTTACGCCTGGACGCCGGGGATCCACAGCCGCGAGCAGATCTCCGGCTGGCGCATGGTGGCCGATGCGGTGCACGAGGCGGGTGGCCTCATGTTCATGCAGCTCTGGCATGTCGGCCGCATCTCGCACCCGGCGCTGCAGCCGGACGGCATGCTGCCGGTCGCGCCATCGGCGATCCGGCCCGCCGGCGATGCCTTCATCGAGGACGCCCGCGGCGAGGGCACGCTGGTGCCCTTCGTCACACCGCGCGCGCTGCAGATCGAGGAGATTCCCTACATCGTCCGCCAGTACGCAGTCGGTGCGCGCCATGCACGCAGCGCCGGGCTCGACGGCGTCGAGATCCACGGTGCCAACGGTTATCTGCTCGACCAGTTCGTCAATTCCGGCACCAACCATCGCACCGACGCCTACGGCGGCTCGGTCGAGCATCGCGCACGGCTGCTGCTGGAGGTGGTCGAGGCGACGTGCGAGGTATGGGGTCCCGACCGCGTCGGCGTGCGTCTGTCGCCGCTCGGGACCTTCAACGACATGCACGACGACGACCCCGAGGCGACCTTCGGCTACATCGCGAGTCAGCTGAACGACTTCAGGCTCGCCTATCTGCACCTCGTCAACCCGGGTGCCGCGGCCATGGACCGCGGAGAGCAACCGGGTGCCGATGCCACGCGCATTCTCGCACTGATGCGTGAGAAGTATCACGGCAACCTCATGATCGCGGGCGGCTTCGATCACGCGTCGGCAGCGGCCTGGCTGCAAGCCGGGCGCTGCGATCTCATCGCCTTCGGCCGCAAGTTCATCGCCAATCCCGATCTGCCGCAGCGATTGCGCATCGGCGCACCGCTCCAGGCGGACGATCCGTCCACTTACTACGGCGGCGGCGCCAAGGGATACACCGACTATCCGACGCTCGCGCAGGAACGCGGCGAGCAGCCCAAGCCCTGCGTCGACGAGCGCTGGCGGTAGCTGGCCAGCGGTCGCGCGCGGCCATCGGGCATGTCGATCGCGCCTTCTGCCGATCTTGCCGAGTATGGGCCGTGGAATCCCGGCATCGCGTCGGAGTTGCCGCCACGGCTCACGCCGCTCGCCACGATCTTCCGTCCGGAGAATGTCTACACGAGCCTCAACGCCCTGCGTGAGCTGCAGGACCTGACGGGCTTGCCGCGCGAGGAACTGGTC
Source organism: Betaproteobacteria bacterium (assembly GCA_016791345.1). Lineage (NCBI taxonomy): Bacteria > Pseudomonadati > Pseudomonadota > Betaproteobacteria > Betaproteobacteria bacterium. Next base: position 25,900 of record JAEUMW010000126.1, read on the forward strand.
GTGTTCCGGCCGCAGCGGCTGGCGGTGCATGAGCTCCTGATTCGCGTGACGGCGGATCTCACGGTGCCGGACGGCTCTCGCGTCGAGGATCTCGGCATCAACTTCCGCCGCATGACGCACACCATCCTTACCGGCTACCTCCAGCCGCACATGGCCACGATCGTCGCCGCCTACGAGGCGGCGGGACAGCGCATCTCGGAGGTCGTCACCGCCGAGCTGCGGCGTTTGTTGCAAAGTGCCGCTGCACCGGAAACGGCTCCGCGGTCCGGTGCGCTTGCCGCGTTGCTGCGCCGCTTGGGTGCAAGGCGGGAGGCGCCGCCGCGCGAGAGCGATGCCGAGCGCGAGGAGCGCGTGTTGCGCAACTGGGCCCATGCTGCGCGGTCGCGGGAGAGTTCCCTGGAGCGGGCGGCCTTTCGCGCACTCCATCGGGTCGTCTCGGTGGTCCGGGCGAAGCACGGCCGCGTCTGGGGCGATGCCGGCCTGCTGGCACCGATTGCCACCGGCATGGCCTGCAACGAGCACGGGGCCGAGGTGGTCGGCGACCTGATCGGGCCGCACGTGGCGCGTGCCGTCGCTGCGGAAGGGTATCGATGGCTGCCGACCCAGGAGCGGCCGGTGGTGATGAACACCAAGGGTGCATCGGCTTCGGGGAAGAGCACCCTGCGACCGCTGCAGAAGCGGCTCGCCGCCGAGATCGACGTCGCGTGGAACGATTTCGCGCTGATCAGTCCGGACATCTGGCGCAAGTATCTGCTCGACTACGGCTCGCTCGGCGAGCACTTCCGCTACGCCGGGACGTTCACCGGGCTCGAACTCGCGGTGGTGGACCAGAAGCTCGACCTTTACATGGCGCGCAAGGCCGAGCGGCGCACGATGTCGCATCTGCTGATCGACCGTTTCCGCTTCGACAGCTTTGCGGCAGATTCGGACGAGGCCGGCAGCAATCTGCTGACGCGGTTCGCGCGGCTCGCCTACCTGTTCTTCATGATCACGCCGCCGCACGAGACCGTCGAGCGCTCGTGGAAACGCGGGCTCGAGGTCGGCCGCTTCAAGGCGGTGGACGACCTGCTTGCGCACAACGTCGAGGCGTATACCGGCATGCCGGAACTCTTCTTCACCTGGGCGTTGCGCACCGGCATGGCGGTGCACTACGAGTTCCTCGACAACGACGTCCCCTACGGCGAGCGCCCGCGCACGGTGGCCTTCGGCTGGAACGGCGACATGGTGATACTCGACGTGAAGCGTCTGCTCGATATCGATCGGTACCGGAAGATCGACGTCGATGCGAGGCAACCCGAGCAGGTCTATCCCGGGGCGGCCGCGATGGCTGCCGACTGCAACACGCAGTTCCTGCGCGATTGCGCGCGTCGACTCGCATCACTCACCTTCGCCGATCGCGACAGCGGTCGCATCTATGCGCGCGCCGAAGCCGGGCGTCTGTCGTTTGTCGATCCCGAGGCCCTGGAGGTCGCGGCGCGCGATCCGCAAACGCGCGCCGGACTGCTTGCCGTGTCGTCCGAAGCGTTTGCCGCCGAGCACCCTTTGGCGGGAGCGCCGGCGCTTCTGGATGCTGCCCGGTATCACACCCTCGGTTGCTGGGGGGACGGCTCGTGACGGGGCGATTTATCGCCGCCTGCGCGGCGTCCCATGCTGCCGGCGACCGCGTAACCCTGCACAGGGAGGCACGATGAGCAACGAATGCCGCTACGCCGTCAGCGAGACCCTCCGCAATGGCATTTCGGTGACGATCCGCGCGGTGCGGCCGAGCGATCGGGAGCGCCTGATCGCCGCCTTCCACAAGCTGGAACCGGAGTCGATCTACACGCGCTTCTTCGCCTACAAGGACGAACTCAGCGAAGCGGACCTCAAGCGCGCCACGGAGATCGACTTCGAGCGACGAGTCGTGCTCCTGGTCACCATCGCGAACGGTGCGGAGGAGACCGTCATCGGCGCGGGCAGCTATACGGCATGCACGCGATCGCCAACCGTCTGCAGCGCAGAGGTCGGCTTCATCGTCGAGGAGGACTACCACGGCCTCGGGATCGCCGGACGCATCCTCCACCACCTGGCGGTCATCGCGCGCGAACGGGGAATCGGGCAGTTCGAGGCCGAGGTGCTGCCCGAGAATCGCGCGATGGTGTCGGTCTTCGCGCGGAGCGGCTTCCCGATGACGGAAGAAAGGGTCGACGGAACCATCCGCGTGACCATGAAACTGCCAGACGCCATCCCGGCCGACTGACCAGCGAGCACCGGCGCGTCTCCATCCGCGCGGACCGGCGCGGCTGCCGTTCGTCAATCATGCCGGCGGTCTGCTGCCAGGGTTCGCACAATGTCGGACACCGGGACATCTCCAATTTCCTGGCCGACCACAGCGCGCAAGACGCTGACCAGCTGAATCGAAGTCCACGCCGGCTGGCTGCCCGGCTCGAACCGCGACTACCAGGGGAAGGGTTCGGGCTCTTGATTACCACCGCTTTGATCCGGCCGGGCGGTCCTTCCCTTATTGAGTTGTGCCGCTGTTCCATCGTGCCGACGGCGCGGCAGAGAGACTGCTGCGACGACCCGGCAGAAGCCGTTTGGAGTCTGGATGACCACCGAGCAAGAAGGATTCGTTCCCCATCCTGCGCCGCTGTCGCAGATCCCGCAGGACATGCAGGTGCTCCTCGTCGATGACGACGCGCGCCTGCGCGGGCTCGTGGCGAGACTGCTCCGGGGGCCGGGCCGGGAAGTCGTTCAGTGCGGATCGGTCGGCCGCGCGATGGCGCTGCTGCAGGAAAAATCGATCGACCTGGCACTCGTCAACATCCACCTTCCCGACGGTACCGGACTGGAACTGGTGCGCTGGATGCGGGACCGTGGCCTGGACACGTCGGTGATCGTGATGAGCGGTGACGACAACGTGGATTCCGTGATCAACGCACTGCGCTGCGGCGCCGTCGAGTTCGTGCGCAAGCCGTTCGACCCGGCGGCCTTGCGGCGCGCGGTCGACAACGCTCTGGCAGCGCGCCGCCTGGCCCTGGAGCAACGCCTCGCGAGGGAACGGCTCGAGCAATCCGAGCGTCTTCACAAGTACTTTGTCCACCACTCGCCCGACCTGATCTTCGCGCTCGACACCAACGGTCGCTTCTGGTTCGTGAACGACCGCTTCACGTCGCTGCTCGGCTTCGAGAGGGAAGAGCTGATCGGCGCCCATTACTCCGCTGTCATCCATCACGACGATCTGCGAGCCGCCCGGTGGGCGTGCAGCGAGCGGCGCACCGGCCCGCGCGCCACGTCCAACGTCGAGATCCGGCTGCGGCGGCGCGCGCCGGACGGAGCAGAAGGTGCCGCGGCGCTGCTGGCGACGGTCGTGGTGAGCGCGGTTGGCCTGTACGCGCCCGCGGAGGGAGAGTCGCCCCGGCGTTTCCTCGGCACCTACGGCGTCGCGCGAGACATCACGGACCGCAAGCAGGCGGAGCAGATCTCGAGCTTTCATGCGACCCACGACGCCTTGACCGGACTGCCGAACCGCGCCCTTTTCCTCGACCGCCTGCGGCAGGCGATCGCTCGTGCGCGCCGGATGTTTCTCGAGAAGGGTCATCTTGCCGTGCTCTTCATCGACCTCGACGGCTTCAAGAAGGTGAATGACACCTACGGTCACGTCCAGGGAGACCAACTGCTGCAGCAGGTCGCCGCGCGCCTGCGGCGCTGTCTGCGCGGCAGCGACACCCTGTCGCGGGTGGGTGGCGACGAGTTCGTCGCCGTAGTCACCGAGCTCGGCGGGCGTGACGGGGCAGCCGCGGCGGCGGCGAAGATCCTCGGCGAACTGCGCGAGCCGTTCCTGCTCGGCAACGGCGAGTTTCGCACCAGCGTCAGCGTCGGCGTCGCGATGTATCCCGACGACGGTGCGAGCGAGCTCGAACTCGTGCGCAACGCCGATCTCGCGATGTACCACGCCAAGCGCAGCGGCAAGAATGACATCGGTTACTTCACGCCGGACATGAACACCGTCTGGGCGCACAAGGTCGAGCTCGAGAACGAACTGCGCGCGGCGATCGACCAGGGCGGGCTGGAGCTGCATTACCAGCCGATTCACAATCTTTCGACCGGACAGGTCGAAGCGCTCGAGGCCCTCGTGCGCTGGCGCCACCCGACGCACGGACTGATGGATCCCAGCCGCTTCGTCCACATCGCCGAGGAAAGCGGACTCATCTACGGCTTGGGCGAGCGCGTGCTCGATGCGGCCTGTGCCGACCTGCGCGTCTGGCAGACGCAGGGTTTCACGGACCTGCGCATGGCGGTCAACCTCTCCGCGCGCGAATTCGACCGGGCGGATCTGGTCGACTGCGTCGTCGATACCCTCAGGCGCCACGCCGTCGCGGCGGATTCGCTCGAACTCGAGATCACGGAAGGTGCCCTCGTCGAGGATCTCGATGCCGTCGCCGATCGGGCCGGCCAGCTGCGTCGCTCCGGCGTGCGCATCGCCATCGACGACTTCGGCACCCGCTACTCCACGCTCGGCTACCTGCAGTCGCTGCCGATCAGCGGCATCAAGATCGACCAGAGCTTCGTTCGCGATCTCGGCGCGCGCAGTTCAAGCGCGTCGATAGTCTCGGCGATGAGCGGCATCGCGCGCGGTTTCGGCCTCTCCCTCGTCGCCGAGGGCGTCGAGAAGCCGGAACACGTCGAGGCGCTGCGTACCTTCGGCTGCGACGTCATGCAGGGCTATCACTTCAGCCGACCGCTGCCGGCACGACAGGTCAGCGAGTATCTGGCACGCTTCAACTCCCCCGCTCCGGATCCCACGCCCGCGCCCGGCGGCGCCGGCCTCTAGCCCCGCCAAAACCCTGCCTCGATCGCGGTTGACTGTCGCCGGTCGATTGCGTTAACTCCGACTGCAGAAATCAGCTCGCGCGCTTCGCTGGCAGCGCGACATCGCGCGGCGGAATGTGGCACTCGGGCGGACAGGTCCCTTGCTTTGCCGCAGGTCGATCTCTCCGGTCATGTTCGGTGCGCCGGAACGGCGCTCTTCAGGAGGCTGGCTCATGTCTACCCACAACTGCGAAGAGAAAGTCGTCAAGGGCGCCTGTCCGCAGGACTGTCCCGACACGTGTGCCATGCTGTACACGGTGGAGGACGGCAAGCTGGTCGACGTGCGCGGCAATCCGGATCATCCGATGACGCGCGGCGGTCTCTGCATCAAGCTCAAGGATTTCGCCGAGCATCACTACAACCCCGATCGGCTGCTCTACCCGATGAAGCGCACGGGACCGAAGGGCAGCGGCCAGTTCGCGCGCATCTCGTGGGACGAGGCGCTCGGCGAAATCAAAAGCCGCTGGACCGACATCATTGCCCGTGATGGCGGGCAGGCGATCCTCCCGTTCTGTTATCTCGGCCACGAAGGGCTCATCAACGGCCTCACCGCGGGCGATGCCTTCTTCAACCGGCTCGGTTCCACGGTGGCGGAGAAGACCTTCTGTGCGTCCGGGTCGTCGACGGCGTGGCTCATGACGGTGGGGCCGAGCGGCGGCGTGGACCCGGAGAGTTTCGCCGTCTCGAAATACATCGTGCTGTGGGCGGTGAACACGCTCACCACCAACCTGCACCATTGGCCGTTCATTCTCGAAGCGAAGAAGAAGGGCGCGAAAGTCGTCGTCATCGACCCCGTGCGCACGCGCACCGCCAAGCAGGCGGACTGGCACATCCGGCCGAAGCCGGGCACCGATGCCGCGCTCGCGCTCGGTCTCATGAACGTGATCATCGGCGAGGATCTGGTCGATCACGACTACGTCGCCAACTACACGGTCGGCTTCGACGAGCTCAAGGCGCGCGCGCGGCAGTATCCGCCGGAGAAGGTGGCCGCCATCACCGGTGTGTCGGCGGATGACATCCGCCAGCTTGCGCGCGAGTTCGCGACCACGCAGCCCTCGGTGATCCGCCTCGGCGTGGCGCTCGAGCGGCACCACAACGGCGGCCAGGCGATACGCGCGGTGACGTGCCTGCCGGCGCTGGTGGGCTCCTGGCGTCATCCCGGCGGTGGCGCGCTGGAGATGCCGCTGTGGGCGTTTCCGCTCAAGCTTGCCGATGTCTGCCGGCCGGACTGGATCCGCCCGGGCACGCGCGTGGTGAACCTGACCGAGCTCGGCGCCGCGCTGACGGAACTCGACCCGCCCATCAAGTCGATGATGGTCTACAACGCCAATCCGATGTCACAGGCACCGGAGCAGAACAAGATCCGCCAGGGGCTCGCGCGTGAGGATCTCTTTACCGTGGTGAGCGAGCTCTTCGTCACGGACACGGCGAAGTACGCCGATATCCTGCTGCCGGCAGCGATGCAGGCGGAGCAGCTCGACCTCATGTTCTCCTGGGGCCACTTCTATTTCACGCTCAACCAGCAGGCGATCGAGCCGCCGGGCGAATGCGTCTCGAACGCCGAGCTCTTCCGGCGGCTCGCGCGCACCATGGGTTTCGACGACGACTACTGGAAGCGCAGCGACGAGCAGATGATCCGCGATTTCGTCGACTGGAGCGCACCGGTGATGGAGGGCATCACCTACGAGCGGCTGGTCGAGGAAGGCTATGCGCACCTCAACGTCGGGGCCGTCGACCAGCGGACACCGCATGCCGAGGGCAACTTCCCCACGCCGAGCGGCAAGTGCGAACTGAAGACGACACAGGCCGGGAACGGCAACTTCGTGGTACCGGCATGGCGGTCGATGTACGAGGGCATGCAGCCCGGCACACCGATCGATCCGGTGCCCGACTACCTGCCGCCGTATGAGTCGCCGGCGTCGAATCCGGCGCTCGCGGCCAGGTACCCGCTCAACATCGTCTCGCCCAAGTCGCACGGATTCCTGAATTCACAATATGCGAACGAGACCGTTCAGCAACTGCGGCAGGGCGAGCAGATCGTGCTCATCCATCCGGTGGACGCGGCAGCGCGCGGCATCCGCAACGGACAGCGGGTGCGCGTGCACAACGACCGCGGCGCATTCGAAGGCCGGGCCGAGCTCACGGAGGATACGCTGCAGGGGGTGGTCGCGGCCTCGCTCGGCTACTGGCCGGGATTGTCGCGGACGGGCACGGCGGTGAACTGCATCAGCTCGGCCCGGCACTGCAATCTGGGGCAGGCGCCGAGCTTCTCGGACAATCTGGTGGAAGTCGAACCGGTGCCGGTGGCAGCGACCGATACCGTGCCGACGCCGGCCGCAGCCGCGGCATGAGGAGCGGGATCGCCGCACGGCAGCCCGGCGGAGACCGGTGATGACGCACGTCGTCACCGAAAACTGCGACGGCTGCCGTTTCACCGACTGCGTGCACGCCTGTCCGGTGGCGTGCTTTCACGGCGACGAGCTCAGGGTCTACATCGATCCCGTCGCCTGCATCGACTGCGGCGCGTGCATCCCGGCCTGCCCCGTGCACGCGATCTTCGAGGAGTTCGATCTGACCGAAGAGCAGCGGCCCTGGGTCGCTCTCAACGCCGACCGGGCGGCCGAGTTGCCGGTGATCTGGAGCCGCGAGACGGCGCTGCCGACGGCCCAGGCGCGGCGCCAGGAGCTGGGGTACTGAGCGCGGCAGCCGGCCGGCCGCGCGGAACCTCATCGATCAGCGGCGAGCCGAATACCGGCGAACGGCCAGCGGTCGTGCGGGTAGAAGAAGTTGCGGTAGGTCTCGCGCAGATGTGATTGCGGTGTCACGCACGAGCCGCCGCGCAGCACCATCTGGTTCGCCATGAACTTGCCGTTGTACTCGCCGAGCGATCCGGCGAGCGGCACGAAGCCGGGATAGGGGGCGTAAGCCGAGCGCGTCCATTCCCACACGTCGCCATACCACTGTCCGTCGCCGTCGGCAGCGGCGTGGGGGTGCAGCAGACCGGACTCGACGAAGTTGCCGTCGACCGTCTGCGTGACGAGCATTGTTTCGAGTTCCTCCTCGCGCGGCAGACGTCTGCCCGCCCAGCGTGCGTATGCGTCTGCCTCGTAGAAGCTCACGTGGCACACGGGTTCGCCCAACTTAAGCGGGCGCATTCCGCCGAGCGTCATCTGCCACCACTGCCCATCCCGCACTTCCCAGTAGAGCGGTGCGTGCCAAGCGTGCTCGTGCCGCTTTGCCCAGCCGTCGGCCAGCCAGAGACGCACGTCGTCGTAACCGCCCGCCGTCATGAAGTCCAGGTACTCGCCGTTCGTGGTGAGCCGGGATGCGAGCGCGTGATCGTGCAGCAGCACGGCGTGACGCGGCGTCTCGTTGTCGAACGCAAAGCCGTTGCCCGCGTGGCCGATCTCGACGATGCCGCCGGGACACTCGATCCAGCGCAACGGCGCGTCCGAAGTGACGGGCGCGCTCGGCCCGGGCTGATACGCGGGGCGCAGCGGGTTTGCCGCGAAGTTGTGCTTGATGTCCATCAGGAGCAGTTCCTGATGCTGCTGCTCGTGATGCAGGCCGAGTGTCACGCGCGCTGCCATCTCGCCCCAGTGTGTATCCGGGATCGTGTCGATGAGGCCGAGCATGGCCTCGTCGACGTGCCGGCGGTAACGGTAGACCTCTTCCACCGTCGGCCGCGACAGTACACCGCGCCGGGCACGCGGGTGATACGACCCCACCGTTTCGTAATAGGAGTTGAATATCTGCTCGAAGACCGGGTGGAAGAGCCGGTAGCGAGCCGACTCGGGCTTCAGCAGAAAGGTCTCGAAGAACCACGAGACGTGCGCGAGGTGCCACTTCGGCGGGCTCGTCTCGAGCGCGCTCTGCACCTGATAATCGTCGGTCGCGAGCAGCGTACAGAGCCGCTCGGTCTGTGCGCGCACCTCGCGGTAGCGGTGGGCGAGGTCGAGCCGACTCAGGGGTGCGGCGGTTGGCGCGTTCATGGGAAACCCTCCGAGCGGCGCAGCGCCGCACGCGGTAACGGAGCGCCGCCCGCCGGCAGAATCAGGGCTGCTTCGCTACCAGGATCTGGGTATTGCGCGCGTGGCCGCCGGTCAGCACGCGGTTCGGCGTGTCGGACGCGTAGAGCGTCCTGTCGCCGTCGAGAATGCGCGCACTGACGCGGTATTCACGTGCGGCATCGATTTTCTCCGGATCGTAGGGCAGTTCGTAGAACACGGGGCCGTTGCAGGGCGGGTCGATGAAGTTGCAGATGCTGCTGATGTTCTGCTCACTCACCACCGTCTCGGACTGGTCGGCCGTGGCCGACTGCACGAGCTTCACGTCCACCACGGCGCTTGCCGGCAGCGGCTCGACGTACCGATAGAACACCGTGCCGGTCACGCGCGGCGGCGGCGACCACAACGTGATAGGCTGCGGCGGGAAGTTGGCGCACCCCGCGAGGGCGACGGCGGCAAGCGCTGCCGCGCTCACCGTGCTGGCACTGATTCTCATCGAAGCTCCCGTGTCCTGCAAAACCGCCTCGGCATGCTGCGAGGCGCTATTCGAAGGTACTTTCGACAATCCGGCTCGTGTAGTCAAGCGCCGCGAGCCGCTCCAGGACCTGGCGATAGTTGCGCTGGCCGGTCTGCCCGACGCAGAGGTACTGATCCTTCGTGCAGCCGATGCGCCCGCGCGAGCCGCGCATGAGTTCGAGTGTCGGATCGATGTGCTGCACCTCGGTGGCGTAACGTTCGTTTGCCGGAATGCAGAACTCGTAGCTCATCGACCGCAGACCCCGAGGCGGACCGCGCAGACCGCGCTCGTCGAGCGTCGACAGGTCGAGCGCGATCTTGGCGCGCTGCGCGCTCGTCAGTGCGGGTTCCGCCGGTGTCGACGCACACGCGCAGAGCACCGCGACACAGGCTCCGACGGCGATCCACGCGATACCAGCGGCGGCGAATCTCATGCGGTCTTCCCGGGTACCGACAGCTCGCCGTGGCGGAAGCAGTCGACGGTGTGGTCGTTCACCATGCCGACCGACTGCATGAGCGCGTAGCAGATGGTGGAACCCACGAATTTGAAGCCGCGCGCGAGCAATGCCTTGCTCATGGCATCGGATTCCGGCGTATGCGCCGGCACCTCGGCGAGCGTGCGTCGCGCCGGCTGCTGCGGCGCACCGCCCACGAAGCGCCAGAGGAAGCGATCGAGGCTCTCGCCATCGTCGACGAGCCGCAGGTATGCACGCGCGTTGCCGATCGCCGCCGCCACCTTCAGCCGGTTGCGCACGATGCCCGGGTCGGCAAGCAGCGTCTGCATCTGCTGCGCGTCGAAGCGGGCGATGCGCTCGGGATCGAAGCCGGCGAAGACCCGGCGATAGCCTTCGCGTTTCCTGAGGATGGTGAGCCACGACAGCCCGGCCTGCGCGCCTTCGAGGATGAGCATCTCGAACAGGCGGCGATCGTCGTGCACCGGTACACCCCATTCCGCGTCGTGATAGGCGACATAGAGGGGATCGGACCGGCACCAACCGCAACGGACGCGCTCCATTCCGGCGGCGTCGGCCCTAGTTGAGATCGAGGGCGTGACGCTTCAAGTCCGCAAGACTGACGACCTCGAGCGCCGCTTCGTGAGTTGCGCCGAGCACCACTGGCGGTGCGACGCCGGCTGCGAGCGCTTCCTTCCACCGCGCCGCGCACAGACACCACTTGTCACCCGGCTGCAGACCGGGAAAGCCGGACGCCGGTGCCGGCGTCGAGAGGTCGTTGCCCCGGGTGCTCGAAAACGCGAGAAACTCCGCCGTCATCCTCGCACAGACGACGTGCAGCCCGACATCCTGCGGACTCGTGTCGCAGCGCCCGGTGCGGAAAAAGCCCGTCAGCGGCGACGTGCAGCACGACTCAAGCATGCCGCCGAGAACGTTGCGCGGACCTTCCCCCATCTTCACGGCTCACCTCCAGCAGATCGACGGCTGCAAGCCTAACCTCGGGGAAAAGGGGTCGCAAGCGTTGCATCAGTCTTCGGTTCTGCAGTCGCGATGGATGACCCTGCCGCTGCGCTCGATGGTGGCCTCGCGACCCTTCGACCAATAGACCGTGGTGCCGTCGCTGAAGCGGGCGCCGGAGCCACTGCGCACCTGCTTGATCTCGTACAGGACGCCACCCAGTTCGAGTCGCGCACGATCCCCGGACGGCCACATGAGCACGCCGAAGCGGGTGCCGTCGGCGCACGTGTATTCGTACTGCCGGCTGCCCGGCGGAATCGAGGAAGGCGGGGCGTCGGGCATCTGGCTACACGCTGCCAATCCGAGGACGGCGGCCGCGGCGCCGCGCAGCGCAAGGTTCATGGAGCGTCTCCTGATCGATAGGAAGCCGGGATGACGCGAGCGACGGGCGTCAGCGCAATGCGATCCACAGCGCGAGACCGCCCATGGCCGCTGCGAGCAGTGCCGACACCCAGCCGAGCAGGCGCGTCTTCTGCCGCAGCGCTTCCAGCGTCGCGACGACCTGGGCATGCTGATCGGCGAGACTGCGGATCACCTCGGTCGCCGAGACGAGATCCGTCTCGAGTTCCACGATGCGTTCGTGCAGTGCGTGGAGTTGCGGCCCGCCGACAGCGGGCGCGACCGCCTCGGGCGCGGCAGCTTGCTCTGCCCGAATTTTCCTCTGCAGCGCGGCGACCATTTTCCTGGCGGTGCCCAGCACCACGGGCGCCGCCGCGACGACATCGGTCCAGGGCACCGCGCGGATAGCGCGGATCCATCCTGCCGCCATGCTTCAGGCCGTCGCGCTGCCCGGCGCGGTATAGGTGATCGCGTAGAAGACCGCGCCCTGCGGATCCTGCAGCAGGCAGAAGCGGCCGACGCCGGGGATCTCGCGCGGCGGAAAGAGCAGCGTTCCGCCGAGCTCGACTGCCTGCCGGGCAGTCGCGTCGACGTCTGCGACAGTGACATAGACGCCCCACTGCGGCGGCATCGTCGCGCACTGTTTCGGCGGTGCCATGATGCCGCCCACCGGCGCGCCGGCCACGCTCACCACCGAATAATCCATGCCTTCCATCGCCATGTCCTGCATCTGCCAGCCGAAGAGCTGCGCGTAGAAGTGCTTCGCGGCGTTCACGTCGGGGGTCATGAGCTCGCACCAGCTGAAGGCGCCCTGCTGCTTGAAGGGATCGTTCATGGGAGGCTCCGGTGAGAAGCGGTTGGAAATCGGCGGTCGCAGCGCGCGGCCGCGATGCGGATCGACGCGCGAGCCGCGACCGCAGGCACGGCGGCAGCGTTGGCCGTTAGTGTACTTCGGGTACGCCGCGTTCGAGATCCTTGCGCATCTGCGCGAGGCAGCCGTGACAGATGCCGTGTGGCCCGCTGCGGCATGCGTTCCTGCTCGGAGTCGCCCTGGCTGTCTTGCCGTGGGTGTTTCCCAACGCAGCCATCTTTGCTATAAAGGCAACAAACACCAAGTGGCGCCCCATCGCCCGTCCCCCTCCATCGCTTTGCTTTCCAGAGGTTCTATCGCATTGATAAGAACGATTATCGGCACGTTCACTGATGCAGGCCGCGATGTCGCGCGCGATCACCAGCCCGGGAGCAGACACGTCGAGCGCAGGTACTACCTCACTGACGCGGAGATGTCGGCCCGCTTCGGCGCCATTCCCTGTCTGGACGGGTTGCGTGCGATCAGCATCCTCCTCGTCCTTTTCTCGCACTTCGTAAGCGCGATATTTCCCGGCGGATTCGGCGTGCTGGTGTTCTTCGTCATCAGCGGCTTTCTCATCACGCGCCTGTTGTTCGCAGAGTTGAAGGCGCGAGAACGCGTTTCACTCAGGAATTTCTACATCCGCAGATTTCTGCGGCTGTATCCGGCCATCGGCGTCTACACGGTCGTCATCGTCGCTCTCTTTTACTTCAGACAGGCGCCGATTCACTGGCCGGAACCTGCCTCGGCACTCTTCTATTTTGCCAACTATCTCTATGCCGGATTCTCGATCGAGGGAAAAGAGGGTGGAACGATGCCTTTTTCCATCTTCTGGTCGCTGTCGGTCGAGGAGCACTTCTACATCCTGTTTCCTGCCGTCTTCGTCGCCGCGCACGGCAACCCGAAACGGCTTGCGACAGTGCTGGTGGCGGTATGTATCGGTGCCCTGGCTTTGCGTCTCATCGGCGCTGCCGTCTTCCCGGAGCGGCTCCAGACCTTGTATTTCATGTACGAGACCCAGTTCCGTCTCGATTCTCTCGCCGTCGGCGTGCTGGTCGCCGTACTCTGCGAAGCGAACCGGGGGCGGGATCTGGTGCGCCGCCTCGCGCGCCCGCTGCCGATTGCGATTGCCGCGGCGGTGCTCTTGCTTTGCTTCGCGATCCGCGACCCGTGGTTCCGCGAAACCCTGCGCTACACGCTGCAGTCTGCCGCTGTCGCGGTCATTCTCATCGGCATCCTGTTCTCCGGTCGCAATACGGTGGTCAACAGAATGCTGAACCTGCCGATCGCGACCTGGATCGGCAGACTGAGCTATTCGCTTTACGTGTGGCACCTGGTGCCGCTGCCGTTTCTTGACGGGCTGCTTTCCGGGAAGGAGGAGGTGGCGGTCGCGCGCGTCGTCTTCAGCATCGCGTTCGCCGCGCTTTCCTACTATTGCCTGGAACAACCGCTGATCGGTCTGCGTCACCGTTTCGGGTCGGTGCGCTGACAGGCATTCTGCGCACTCGAGCGCCGGTGGCGCTGCTGGGGCTTTCGATGTCGGGCATGCGTCGAGGTCCCGCCTAAAGGATCTCTGCCGCGTGATCGGCCAGCCGCGATCGCTCGCCGCGCTGCAGGGTGACATGACCGCTGTGGCTCCAGCCCTTGAAGCGGTCGACGACGTACGTGAGTCCGGAACTGCCCTCCGTGAGGTAGGGCGTATCGATCTGCGAGATGTTGCCGAGGCAGACCACCTTAGTGCCCGGTCCGGCGCGCGTGATGAGCGTCTTCATCTGCTTCGGCGTCAGGTTCTGGCACTCGTCGATGATCAGGAACTTGTTGATGAAGGTGCGTCCGCGCATGAAGTTGAGCGACTTCACCTTGATGCGTGAGCGGATGAGATC
>JAEUMW010000127.1 GCA_016791345.1 Betaproteobacteria bacterium
TTGGCCACGGTGAACCCGAAGTGCTTGAACAGCTCACCGGCAGGTGCCGATTCGCCGAACGTGTCGATACCGATCGTGGCGCCCTCCGGCCCGACGTACTTGTGCCAGCCGTCCGTGACGCCTGCTTCGATCGACACCCGCTTCACGCCGTGTGGCAGCACGGCCACCTTGTACGCTTCGTCCTGGCGGTCGAAGACGTTGGTGGACGGCATCGAGACGACACGCGCCGCGATGCCCTGCTCGACGAGCACCTTGTGGGCGTCGACCGCCAGCGCCACTTCCGAGCCGGTGGCAATCAGCACGACGGTCGGCGTGCCGCCGGGTGCGTCGGCGAGGACGTAGCCGCCACGGCGAATGTCGGCGATCTGTTCTGCACTGCGCTTCTGGAACGCGAGGTTCTGCCGCGAGAAGAGCAGGCAGGAAGGCCCGTCGATGTGCTCCACCGCGGCAACCCAGCACACCGCGCTTTCCACCGAGTCGCACGGTCGCCAGACTTGGATTCCTGGAATCATGCGCAGCGTCGCCGTCTGTTCGACCGGCTGGTGCGTCGGCCCGTCTTCACCGAGGCCGATCGAGTCGTGCGTGTAGACGAAAATCGACGGAATCTTCATCAGCGAAGACATGCGCACGGCGTTGCGGGCGTATTCCGAGAACATGAGGAAGGTGCCGGCATAGGGGCGCAGGCCGCCGTGCAGCACCATGCCGTTCATGATCGCGGACATGCCGAACTCGCGCACGCCGAAGTAGATGTAGTTGCCCGGCCGGTCGCGAGACATGCCGCGCGCTTGCGACCACAGCGTCAGGTTCGAGCCCGCAAGATCGGCGGAGCCGCCGACGATCTCCGGCAGCGCCGGCGCCAGCGCTTCGATTGCATTCTGCGAGGCCTTGCGCGTGGCGATCGTCTCCGCCTTGTCGACGGTCTTCGCGATGAAGGCGCGCGCCGCCTCCTGCCAGTTCGCGGGCAACTCGCGCTGCATGCGCCGCTTGAACTCTGCCGCCAGCTTCGGATGATCGTGCTCGTACTCGGCAAAGCGGTTGTTCCACAGCGTCTCCAGACCGGCGCCCTTGACCCGCGCGTCCCAGCCGTCGTAGACGTCCTGCGGGATCACGAACGGCGGATGCTCCCAGCCGATGTGGACGCGGGTCGCCGCCACTTCGGCCTCACCGAGCGCGGCGCCGTGCGCCTCGTGGGTGCCGGCCTTGTTCGGCGAACCTTCCGCGATGACGGTCTTGCAGCAGATCAGGCTCGGCCGGCCGGTTTCCGCCTGCGCCGCCTGCAACGCCTTCTCGATGGCGGCGGAGTCGTGACCGTTCACGTGCGGCACGACGTGCCAGCCGTAGGCCTCGAAGCGCTTCGGCGTGTCGTCGGTGAACCATCCTTCGACGTGACCGTCGATCGAAATGCCGTTGTCGTCGTAGAAGGCGATCAGCTTGCCGAGCCCGAGAGTGCCCGCGAGCGAGCACACCTCATGGGAAATGCCCTCCATCAGGCAGCCGTCGCCGACGAACACGTAGGTGTGATGGTTGACGATCTCGTACCCCGGCTGGTTGAACTCCGCCGCCAGGGTGCGCTCGGCGATCGCCATGCCCACGGCGTTGGCGAGACCCTGTCCGAGGGGGCCGGTCGTGGTCTCTATCCCCGGCGTGACGCCGTACTCGGGGTGGCCCGGCGTCTTCGAATGCAGCTGCCGGAAGCGCATCAGTTCCTCGATCGGCAGCGCGTAGCCGGTGAGGTGCAGCAACGCGTACTGCAGCATGCAGCCATGGCCGTTGGAGATGACGAACCGATCGCGGTCCGGCCAGTGGGGATTGGCAGGGTTGTGTCGCAGGTGGTGGTTCCAGAGCACCTCGGCGATCTCGGCCATGCCCATCGGCATGCCGGGGTGGCCGGAGTTTGCCTTCTGCACTGCGTCCATGGCCAATGCTCGAATGGCATTGGTGAGATCCTTCCGCGTCGCCATAGGGAACCTTCCTCGATTGGTAGTGGATGGGAGACGGGACGCTGGGTGTATTTGCTGTGTCCGTAGTCAGAAGCATGGACACGTTTCGAGCCATTCCCTGCGATTGCCCGGATCGGGTAACTCACAAGATACGGCCGGATCCGTTCTCCCGGCGCACGGACCCGTGCGCTTTTCCCGCCGAATTATTCCGAAGAGCCTAGTTGAAGGAAAGTGAATTCTTGTTATCGCAACCATAAAGGGACGCGGCCGCGGGCGGCGGGTTCGGCCGATCGATTCGCGCCTGCCCCGGCGCGGCCCTCAGTCTTCGACGCGGCGGGACAGTCGCACGCCGAGCTGTTTCAGCTTGCGGTAGAGATGCGTGCGCTCGAGGCCGACCTTCTCCGCGACCCGACTCATGTTGCCGCCTTCGCGCGCGATGTGGTGCTCGAAGTAGACGCGCTCGAACGCGTCGCGCGCCTCGCGCAGCGTGAGGTGGAGCGGCAGTGTCTTTGCCAGGGTCGGCAGTTCGACGTCGAACTGTGCGAGCACGCGGTTCACGTCGGCAAGCGAGATCTCCTCCTGCAGCGCGGTGAGTGCCAGCGTCTTCACGGTGGCTTCGAGCTGTGAAAGATTGCCCGGCCAGTCGCAGTTGCGCAGCGCATTGAGAGCCGCCGTGCTGAACGAGCGCGAGGGCGCCTCGCGCGCTTCCACGAGCCGGGACAGGAAGAGGTTGGCGAGCTCGGGCACGTCCTCGCGATGCTCGCGCAGGCTCGGCACGCGGATGGTGAGCCCGGACAGACTCTGCAGCAGGCGCGAATCGAAGGCGCCCTGCGTCACGAGTTCCGGCAGCGACTTGGCACTGGCGCACACCAGCCGCACGTTGTACTTGTCGAGCTTGGACACGAGCAGCGTGAGACCCTTCTGCTCGAGCTTGTTGAGGTTGCCCACCTCGGACAGGAAGAGCGTGCCTTCCTTCGCCTCGGTCAGCAGGTCGACCGGCGCCTCGGCGAGGATCGCGAGCGACTCGGGCGCCACCCAGGGTGTGTTGGGCCGGTGCAGGAAGCGCGCGCACAGCTCGACGCCGCAGCCCGGTTCGGCCGTGAGCAGCACCGGCGTCTTCAGATTGCCGACACGCTCCAGCCGCTGCTTCAGATCGGAAATGAGCGAGGCCCGGCCCAGGCTCGCCAGCGACAGCGCCGGTTTGGGCTGCACCACGCCCTGGCGCAGCGCGCGGCCGACCGTCGACAAGAGCTTCTGCAGGGCGATCGGCTTTTCCAGGAAGTCGTAGGCGCCGATCCGTGTCGCCTCGACCGCGGTGTCGATGGTGCCGTGGCCCGACATCATCACGACCGGCATGGTGAGCAGTCCGGAGCTCGCCCACTCCTTGAGCAGCGTGATGCCGTCCGTGTCCGGCATCCAGATGTCGAGCAGCACGAGGTCGGGGCGGCCCTGCGCGCGCACTTCCCGCGCCTGTCCCGCGTTTTCGGCGAGACGCACCTGATAGCCCTCGTCCTCGAGGATTTCCGACAGCAGCTCGCGGATGCCGACTTCGTCGTCGACTACAAGAATCTGGGTCATGTTATGCCTTCGCTTCGCTTTTCCGTGCAGCCGGGCGCGCGGCGAAAAGCGGCAGGGTGACATGCACTGCCGCGCCGCGGGGCCGGAGATTCTCGATCTCCACCTTGCCCCCGTGCTCCTCGACGATCTTCTTCACTATGGCGAGTCCGAGTCCCGTGCCCTTGGGCTTGGTCGTCACGTAAGGCTCGAACACCCGCCCCATCATGCCATCCGGAAACCCGCTCCCATTGTCCTCGATCGAGAGACAAAGGGTAGCTTCCTTCTGTTCGGTGCGAATCAGGATGCGCGGATCGCTCGAGCCGGCCACTGCGTCCTGCGCGTTCTGCAGCAGATTGTGAACGAGCTGGCGGATCTGGCCCGGATGCCCGAACACGGGGTCGACGCGCGGTGCCAGCTCGGCGCGGATGTGCGATCCCATGGCGTCGTACAGGGTGAGGATCTCGCGCACGAGCTGATTGACATCCATGCTCTGCAGCGTCGCCTCGGGGGAGCGCGCGTACTGGCTGAACGCGTCCACCATGCCCTTCAGTGCCATCACCTGATTCACGATGGTGCGCGTTGCGCGATCGAGCATCTCCGCGTCGAGGGCGCCGAGCTTGTCGTGCAGCTTGCGCTGCAGGCGCTCGGCAGAGAGCTGGATCGGCGTCAGCGGATTCTTGATCTCGTGCGCCAGACGCCGCGCGACTTCGGCCCAGGCGGCGTCGCGCTGTGCCTGCAGGAGGTGCGTGATGTCATCGAAGACCACCACGCAGCCGGTGGCGTCGGCCGCCTGGAAGCGGGTTCCGCGCACGAGCAGCACGCGCTCGCCGCCGTGAACGCGGTGCTCGACCTGCTTCTCCCACTCGCGCGCGCCGGCTTCCTCGAAAGCGACGCGCACGGCATCCGAGAACGGGGCAAGACGCGCGTCAGCGCTGCCCCATTCGAACAGGGAAATGCCCTTGAGCGATTCCGCGTCGATCTCGAGGATCGCGCCCGCGCTCACGTTGCTCGCCCGCAGCGTCAAGGCCTCGTCGAAGGCGAGGACACCCGCAGACAGATTGGCGAGCGTGCTTTCGATATATGCCTTCGCGGTTTCCAGCTGGGCCTGATTGCGTTCCACTGCCGCGCGCGCATCGGCGAGCTGGCGTGTCATCGCATTGAACGACTGCGTCAGCACGCCGAGCTCATCGCGGCTGGGCACCGGCAGCTGTTCGCTCAGGTTCCCCTGCGCCACCGCGCGTGTCCCTTCCGCGAGCACGCCGAGAGGCGCCGACAAGCGCTCGCTCAAATAGAAAGCCACGGCCAGGGCGGAGAGCAGGGCGAGCAGCAGCGCAAGCGTGAGTGTCACGCCGTAGAGACGCTTCAGGCCGACGCGGGAAAGCAGCAACTCTTGATAGTCGCGGTACATGCCCTGCACGGTGTCGGCGTCGGCGGCGATGTCATCAGGCACCGGCTGCAGCAGCTGCAGCATGCGGATGTCCTGGCCGAGGCCGAGGCCGGCCACCGGCACCACGACGCGCAGCTGCAGTCCCTTGCCCGGGATCGATTCGACCGCGCTGTAGGACTGCGCGACACGCACCCGCCGCAGCACGGCCGCACTCGGGACATCGGGTGCAAGGTTCGCGCGCTCGGAGCTGGAGAAGGCGATGATCGTGCCGCGCTGGTTGAAGAGCGTGGCCTCCTGGGCGCCGATACGCTCGCGCAACTGATTGAGGGCGGAGGTCTGGTCCGACTGCGGGGTCTCAGAGAGATCGAAGGCGATGGCATCGGCCTTGTTCGCAAGGTCCTTGAGCAGACTGTCGAGGGCGGAGCGTCCGAGCCGCAGGCTGCTGTCCATCGCCCGATCCACCTGCACATCGAACCAGGAGTCGATGGACCGCACCAGGAACTGCACCGAAAGCGCATAGATCAGGATTCCCGGTACGACCGCCATGAACGCGAACATGACGACGAGCCGCAGGGTCAGCTTTGCGCCGAACACCCGTGTGCGCAGCCTGCGCAGCAGATTCCAGAGCTGAAAGCCGACCAGCCCGAAGAGCGCCAGAACGAGCGCGCCGTTCACCAGCAGCAGGATCGGATAGTGGCGACTGAAGAGCTCGCTGTTTGCCGTGGCGAGCGACAGTACGTAGAGCGCCAGGGCACCGAGCCCTAAGGTGACGATGAGCGCATACTGAATGCGCCGGCGCCTGAGCAGTGACGACAAGCGGGAGCGCGTCGCTCTCATGGCGTGAAGTTCCAGCGATACCAGTCGGAATTGAGCGACCACTCGCGCGAGCCCAGTGCCGTGACCTGGAACGGCTTCGGCAGCTGGCTCGTGTCCAGCCGAAGGCGCACGGCGGCGCGATAAGTTTCACCCCGGCTGAGCGCATCGCGTTCCGCCATGGGTCGACTGCGAATTCGCGACAGCAATTGCAGTGCTTCCGCAAGGGTGCCGAAGTTCTGAAACAGGCTGCCGACGGCGACGCGGTACTGCTGCGTGAGCGCGTTATAGCTCAACCGATACTGGCCGCGCATCTCGCCCGCCGTCTCGTCGAACCAGTACCAGCGCCGCCGCGTGATTTCCGCTTCGACGACGAACGTGAGCGGCACGCCGCGGTTCAGTGCGGATTCCACGGCGGAGCCCAACACGATGTCAAAATCGGCGTTGAGATAGTACCCGTCCTCCCCTGGAACGATCTCGGCCGAAGTCACCTCGACGCCGTGAGCGGAAGCGCAGAGCACGACCGCCCAGAGCACTCCGGCCCACCACGCCCGCCAGATCCACGCGGGCTCAGCCCTTTTCGAACAAGGCGTAGAAGAAGCCGTCATGATTGCGGTTCGGGAGCAGCACGCCGTCATCCGGCAACGCAGCGATGGCAAGGCGGCGCGCATCTCGATGGCGGCCTACGAATCCGTCCGCCTGGTCCTGATTCTCCTCGCGAAAAACGGAACAGGTCGCGTAGAGCAATTTACCACCACGGCCGAGGGTATGCCAAAGAGCGTCCAGGAGGCGAGCCTGCTGTGCCGCGAAGCCTGCCAGGTCGGTCGCACGCCGCAACCATTTGACGTCCGGATGCCGCCGCACGACTCCGGACGCGGAGCATGGGACGTCGGCAAGAATGCGCTCGAAGGGCACGCCGTCCCACCATGTTTCCGGGGCGGCGGCATCGCCGACGACGAGATCCGCGGCGAGGCTCAGGCGATCCAGGTTCTCCTCGACGCGTCGGAGTCTCACATCGTCGCAATCGAGCGCAAGCAACCGCACACGGGCGAGTTCCAGAATGTGCGATGCCTTGCCCCCCGGTGCGGCGCAGGCGTCCAGCACTCGCATCCCGTCCTGCGCTTCGAGCAGGGGCGCCGCGAGCTGGGCGCCGGCATCCTGCACGGAGACCAGCCCGTCCGCGAAACCTGGGACTTCCGCGACCGGCAGCGGCCGCGCCAGCGTCACGGCGCTAGGTCCGGTCTGGCGCGCTTCCACGCCCGCGGCCTCGAGTTGATCGAGATAGCGGCCGACGGGGATACATCCGGTTCGGACGCGCAGTGTGAATGGGGGATGCCGATTGCCCGCTTCCAGCACTTGCGCCCACGCGAGCGGGTGTTGTGCGCGCAGCTTGTCCACCCACCACGCCGGGTGCGAGTAGCGGCCCTCATCGGTAGCCCGGGCGCGCGCTACGATATCGTCGGCTCTGCGCAGGAAGTTGCGCAACACGGCATTCACGAGACCGCCAGCGCGCCCTGCTCCCACCGCCCCGGCGCAATTCACCGCCTGGTCGACCACCGCGTGCGGGGCCGCGCGCGTGTAGCGCAGCTGGTAGAGGGCAACGACCAGCAGACATTCGACGATGTTCTGCGGCAGCGGCTGTCGCAACAGCAGTGCGAGGCATGCGCGCAGTTCCCCCAGATGGCGCAGTGCGCCGTAGGTTATATCCAGGTAGGTTGCACGGGCCCAACCCCGCAGCCGCAGCGGTCCGTTTGCACTCGAGAGCGTCGCGAGGCTGCGACCGCCGAGCACCCCGCACAGGGTCTCCGCCGCCGCCTTCTGGATGTCGATCAAGCGATCAGGCGCCCGCCAGACATCGTCCGCGACATCACCCCGGCATGGCGAGCAGGCGGGCGACGCGTTCCTGCGTGGACGGGTGCGTGCTGAACAGCCCTCTCAAACCGCCGCCCGACAGGGGATTCACGATCATCATCTGCGCCGTTTCGGGGTGCTGCTCGGCAGTCGGCATCGGCAATCCCTTCGCATAGCGCTCGATCTTGTCCAGCGCTGCTGCCAGCGCCTTGGGATCTCCCGAGATCTCCGCACCGCCACGGTCCGCCTCGAACTCGCGCGAGCGCGAGATGGCGAACTGAATCAGCATCGCGGCCAGGGGGGCGACCACCATCACCAGCAGCCCCACCAGCGGATTGGTCGAGCCCTCGCCGTTTCGCTGGTGACCCCCGAACAGCATGCCGAGCTGGGCCACCGATGAAATGGCCCCGGCCAGCGTCGCCGAGATCGTGCTGATGAGCGTGTCGCGATGCCTTACGTGGGCCAGTTCGTGCGCCATGACGCCGCGCAGTTCGCGCGGGGTCAGCACCTGCATGATGCCGGTCGTGGCGGCGACCGCTGCGTTCTCCGGATTCCGGCCGGTGGCGAACGCGTTGGGCTGGTCCTCGTGGATGACGTACACGCGCGGCATCGGCAAGCCTGCGCGCTGCGCGAGTTCGCCCACCATGCCGAAGAACTCCGGGGCGGTGGTCTCGTCCACGGCCTGCGCGTTATACATGCGCAGCACGAGCTTGTCCGAGTTCCAGTACGCCCAGAAATTCATCGCGCCGGCCAACACGAGCGCGATGAGCATGCCGCCGCCACCGCCGAGCATGTACCCGATGGCGCCGAACAAGGCCACGATCGCGGCCATCAGCATGAATGTCTTGAGCCAACTACCAAGCATCGTTCGATCTCCTTCCCCTGCGAGGGACGATCCGCTTCATTGCGTCCGCCACGCCAGTTTTCAAGTACCCAGGCGCGCGCCCGACGCGATCGGTGTGCCGCGCAGAAACTCGGCGACCAGCTGGCGACGGCCTCCCGCCCGCTGCAGCTCCTGGATTCTGAGGATACCCTGACCGCAAGCAATCGCGAGTTCCGCGGCGGCGTCCACGACGGTACCCGGCTCCACTCCCGCCGGGGCGGATGCTTCGGTGCGGGCACGCCAGACCTTGATCGTCTGACCGGAGAGCGTCGTATAGGCGCCGGGTGCCGGGTCGTATGCGCGAATCGCCCGCTCCAGTTCGGTGGCCGTCCGCGTCCACACAAGCTCCGCCTCTTCACGCGAGATCTTGTGTGCGTAGCTCGCGCCAACCTCTGGCTGCGCCTGGGCACGAAGCTCGCCCCGCTCCAGGGCGGCCAGCGCGTCCACGATCGCCTCGCCGCCGGTTGTCGCGAGTTTCGCCTCCAGCGTGCCGGCAGTTTCATCGGGGGCAATCGGCACCCGGCGCTCCAGCAGCACGGGTCCGGTATCGAGCCCGGCATCCATCTGCATGATCGAGATGCCGGTCTCCGCGTCCCCCGCAAGCAGCGCCCGCTGGATCGGCGCCGCGCCACGCCAGCGCGGAAGCAGCGATGCGTGGATGTTGATGCACCCGAGGGGCGTCAACTCAAGCACGGTCGGCGGGAGGATCAGGCCGTAGGCTGCAACTACGAGCACATCTGATCCGAGCTGTTGCAGGCGTGCCTGCACCGCTGGCTCGCGCAGCGACCTTGGTTGCTCGACCGCAATTGCGTGCTCGACCGCGACCCGCTTCACTTCGCTCGGCTTCACCGCAAGCCCCCTGCCACTGGGTCTGTCAGGCTGAGTAAGCACTAACTCTACGTAGTGGCCAGCGCACAGCAAGGCGTGCAGTGCAGTGGCGGCAAAAGCAGGGGTTCCGGCAAAGACGATGCGCATACGAATTCCCGCGAGGACGGGTGCAAAACGTGCTTAAACCACCGTTTGCGAACTCGGTTGGCCAATCCAGCCAAGACCGCCGCCGACCCGCCCTTCAGGATCAGAAAATCAGGAAGCCTTGCGTTGCAGCTTCCTCAACTTCGCCACAATGCGGGTCTGCTTGAGGCGAGACAGGTACTCCACGAAAACCCGTCCCTGCAGATGATCCATTTCATGCTGAATACAAATAGCGAGCAGTCCTTCGGCATCGAGCTCGAAGGGTTGCCCGTCGCGATCGAGGGCACGCACGCGGATGCGTTCCGACCGCTGCACGGTTTCGTAGATGCCCGGGACGGAAAGGCAGCCTTCCTCGCATTCGATGGCGCCGCTTTGTGAAATGAGCTCTGGATCGATCAGCACCAGGAGCTCGTTTCGCGCCTCCGAAATGTCGATCACGATCACCCGCTTGTGAACGTCCACCTGGGTTGCCGCCAGGCCGATACCGGGCGCGGCGTACATGGTCTCGGCCAGGTCGTCAACGAGCACTTTTATCTCCTCCGTCACCGCGCGCACGGGCTCCGCAATCTTGTGCAGCCGATCGTCGGGATACTGGAGGATGTTGCGAATCGCCATCTGGCTGGGGGGCTCAGGACCGGATCGCCCACGCGGCGCAACCCGTCCGTCGCCTGGCGCGAAAACAGCTTCGAACGAAACCAAGTCCAGTAATGCCTCGAGGGAAAGTGGAGTAAACAATGATTAAGTCCATTATATCCGCCGTTTTGTTCACCGCGATCTGCGTGGGTGGCGCAGCACACGCTGCGGTCTCCCTGACGGACAACCCGCCCGAGAGCTATACCGTCGTGAAGGGCGATACGCTCTGGGGTATCGCGGGGAAGTTTCTGAAGGAACCGTGGCGGTGGCCGGAAGTCTGGGAACTCAACCGCGAGCAAATCAAGAACCCGCATTGGATCTATCCCGGCGATGTCGTCGTTCTCGACCGCAGCGGTGCCGAGCCACGGCTGCGGCTGCAGCGCACAGCGGGCGTCGAGCGCCTGAGCCCGCGCATACGCGTGGAGGAACTCAACGCCCGGGCCATCCCCACGATTCCGGCGGGTGTGATCGAGCCCTTCCTGTCCCGTCCCCTGATTGTCCCCGCCGCCACCCTGGATGCTGCGCCGCGTATCGTTGCCGGCGATGAGAACCGGGTCATGATGGGTAACGGCAGCAGGGCGTTCGCGCGCGGGTTGCGGCCCGAGGAAGGGCGAAGTCTGCATGCCTATCGGCCGGCCGCACCGATCGTCGACCCGGAGTCCGGTGAGTATCTCGGCTATGGGGCGTTCTACCTCGGTGAAGCGAAGGTGGTCGAGTTCGGCGAGATCAGCACCGTCGAGATCGTCAGCGTGAAGCGCGAGATGGCGATCGGCGATCGCCTGCTGCCCGCCGGCGAACCGATGCCGTATGCCTACGCGCCACACGCATCAGCCACGGATGTGGCCGGCCGCATCATCTCGGCGTACAGCAATCTGCGGGAAATGGGTCAGAACTCCATCGTTGCCATCAATCGCGGCACCCGCGACGGAGTGGATGAGGGCACGGTCTTTGGCATCTATCGCGACCCGGGCGTACACCGCCGCGTGATGCGTCAGGGCGAGCCGTTCTGGGGTACGCCCGCCGAGTGGGAAACCACGCAATCCGCGTGGCGCGGAGCGCCCTACTGGGGCGACCCCGTGCCGGCACAGGAGCTCACCGCGCTGCAGGATAACCCGATGGCTGCAATCGCGCCGCTGCCCGGGCCACGGGCTGCCGTGGTGCGGCCGGTGATCGACCCGAACAATCCGCTCAACCGGCTGCCGAAGGAGCGCTACGGGCTGATGATGGTCTTCCGCAGTTTCGAGCGGGTATCGTTCGCGTTGATCCTCGAATCCAGCCGGCCGGTCGAGGTGCTGGACGCCATCGGCAACCCGTAAGTCGCCGCGGTACCGTGCAACGAGCGGCCGGTTTTCCGGCCGCTTTTGTTTGGCACAAACCGAACATGCCGTACATCCCCGATCAGAAGTCGTGGCTCGCCTTGACGCTGGTGCCCGAGATCGGGCCGCGAACGCTCAGAAAGTTGCTCGCGGCATTCGGCACGCCCGAGGCCGTTCTCGCCTGTAATCGCAACGCCCTCGAACGCGTGATACCGGCGCGGCTGGCGGCACGCCTCCTCGCCTCCAGGGAAGCGGATGCGATAGGGGCGGCCATCAGTTGGCTCGACTGCGAAACGCACCATCTCGTCACCTTGGCCGATGCGGACTATCCGCGGCCGTTGCTCGAAATCGCGGACCCGCCCGCCGTGCTATACGTCGCAGGTGACCGCAACGCGCTCGGTACCGTCGCCCTTGCGGTCGTGGGCAGCCGTTCCCCGACTCCGCAAGGGCTCGACAACGCACAGGCGTTCGCCCAGGCACTCAGTAACGCCGGCATCACGGTGGTCAGCGGTCTCGCCGAGGGCGTCGACGCCGCCGCGCATCGGGGCGCCTTGGCCGGCGGCGCATGCACCATCGCAGTCGTGGGCACCGGTGCTGATCGCGTCTATCCGGCGCGCAACCGGGCTCTCGCCGAGGCGATCCGCGAGCGCGGTGCTCTCGTCTCCGAGTTCCCCCTGGGCACCCGCGCGCTCCCGGGCAACTTCCCGCGGCGCAACCGCCTCATCAGCGGGCTTGCGCGTGGTTGTCTCGTCGTGGAAGCCGCACTGCAGAGCGGTTCGCTGATCACCGCGCGGTGCGCGCTCGAACAGGGCCGGGAAGTGTTTGCCATTCCCGGCTCGATCCATTCGCCGCTTGCGAAGGGCTGCCATGCGCTCATCAAGGATGGGGCCAAGCTGGTCGAAAGCGCCGCCGACATCCTCGATGAACTGGGGATGACGGTCTCGACCCCGGCGGTCGCCACGCCCGGCGCCCGCGGCGAGCCAATGGAGGTCTCGCGCCTACTCCCGCACGTGGGTTACGACCCCGTCGACATCGATGCGCTGTGCAGCCGCAGCGGCCTACCGCCCGACGTGGTGACCGCCGAACTGCTGGCGCTGGAACTCGCCGGCCGCGTAGCGGCCCTGCCGGGGGGGCTTTACCAGCGGCGTTCCTGAGCGCGGGCCGGCAAGCCCACGTCCGGGTGCAGGCGAGAGGTCCGGCCTTGCGCCGCCGGATTTCGTCCGCTTATCATTCCCAGCCCATTCCCCGGCCTGCCGGACGCCCGCGAACTCCCATGCCACCCTCTCCGCGCGCCAGTGTGCGCCAGCCCGCCGAACCAACTTCCGCAGCCACCGCGGAAGGCAAGCGGCTGATCATCGCCGAGAAGCCTTCGGTCGCGAATGACATCGCGAAGGCGCTCGGCGGCTTTGCGAAGCGCGACGGCTACTTCGAATCGGATCAGTATCTTCTGTCCTCGGCGGTAGGCCACTTGCTGGAGATCGCTGCCCCTGAGCAGTACGAGGTCAAGCGCGGGAAGTGGACCTTCACCCACCTGCCGGTGATTCCACCCGAGTTCGATCTGCATCCGATCGCGAAGAACGCCGATCGCCTGCGCTTGCTCAAGCAGTTGATCCGGCGCAAGGACGTGGTCGAACTCATCAACGCATGTGATGCCGGTCGTGAGGGCGAGCTCATATTCCGCTACATCGTGCAGGCCGCTTCCGCGCGACAGCCGATCCGCCGCCTGTGGCTGCAGTCGATGACTCCGACCGCTATCCGCGAAGGTTTCGCGAAACTACGCGACGACGCGGAGATGCAGCCGCTCGCAAGCGCCGCGCGCAGCCGTTCCGAGGCCGACTGGATCGTCGGCATCAACGGCACGCGCGCGATGACTGCCTTCAACTCCAAGGGCGGCGGTTTCTACCTGACCACGGTAGGCCGCGTGCAGACGCCGACGCTGGCGATCGTGGTCGACCGCGAGCGAAGCATCAAGGCGTTCGTGCCGCGCGACTATTGGGAGGTGCGCGCAACCTTCGCGGTCGAGGCCGGAACTTACGAAGGAAAATGGTTCGACCCGAAGTTCAAGCGCGACGAGGACGCGGAACGCAAGGACACTCGGCTTTGGGCCGAGCGCGAAGCGCAGGCGGTGGTCGACGCCTGTCTCGGCAAGACCGGCAACGTGACCGAGGAAGCCAAGCCGAGCACGCAGCTGTCGCCTCTGCTCTTCGACCTCACGTCCTTGCAGCGGGAGGCAAACGGGCGTTTCGGTTTCTCGGCGAAGACCACCTTGTCGATCGCTCAGGAACTCTACGAAAAACACAAGGTGTTGACCTATCCCCGCACCGACTCGCGCCATCTGCCGGAGGATTACCTGGGGACGGTCACCAGCACGCTGGAGGCGATCGGTGAGGCGGACGCCTATCATCGCTTCTCCGCCCGGATCCTCAAGGAGAAATGGGTACGCCCGAATCGCCGCGTCTTCGACAACGCCAAGGTCAGCGACCACTTCGCGATCATTCCCACGCCGCTGACGGCCAAGGGCCTGAACGAAGTGCAGCAACGGATCTACGATCTCGTCACGAAGCGGTTTCTCGCCGTATTCTTTCCGGCGGCAGAGTACCTCGTCACCACTCGCATCACGCGGGTAGAGCAGCACTCATTCCGCACCGAGGGCAAGGTGCTGGTGAATCCCGGCTGGCTCGCCGTCTACGGCAAGGAAACCGCTGACGAGGACGCCAATCTCGTCGCCGTCGCACCCGACGAAAAGCCGCTCGCGCAGGCAGTGGAAGCGGTCGCGCTGCAGACCAGGCCGGCGCCACGCTACAACGAGGCGACGTTGCTCACGGCCATGGAAGGCGCCGGCAAGCTCGTCGAGGACGACGAACTGCGCGAGGCGATGGCGCAGAAGGGCCTGGGCACTCCGGCAACGCGGGCGCAGATCATCGAGGGTCTCATCGGCGAGAAATACCTGCTGCGGGAGGGGCGGGAACTCGTGCCGACCGCCAAGGCATTCCAGTTGATGACCTTGCTGCACGGGCTCGGCGTGAGTGAACTCACCCAGCCGGAACTGACCGGCGAATGGGAATACAAGCTCGCGCAGATGGAGCGCGGGCGGCTCAAGCGCGAAGCGTTCATGGCCGAAATCGCGCGCATGACCGAAGAGATCGTGAAGCGCGCCAAGGAATACGACAGCGACACGGTGCCGGGCGATTACGCCACGCTTGCCACACCATGCCCGACCTGCGGGGGTGTCGTGCGCGAGAACTATCGGCGGTTCGCCTGCGATCGGTGCGGGTTTTCCATCACCAAGACGCCGGCCGGCCGGCAGTTCGAAATCGAGGAAGTGGAATCACTGCTCGCCCGGCGCGAACTCGGGCCGCTGCAGGGTTTCCGCTCCAAGATGGGCCGACCGTTTGCGGCGATCCTGCGCATCGTCCCGGATGATGAAGGCAGCAACCACAAGCTGGAATTCGATTTCGGCCAGAGTCGACCAGACGCCGATGAGCCCGAAGAGATCGACTTTACCGGCCAAGAGTCGGTCGGTCCGTGCCCGAAGTGCGGCGCCGCGGTATATGAGCACGGCTTGGGCTATCTGTGCGAAAACACGCCGCTCAAGCGGTGCGACTTTCGCTCCGGCAAGATCATTCTGCAGCAGGAGATCTCGCGCGAGCAGATGAGAAAGCTGCTGAACGAAGGCCGCACCGACCTGCTCACGGACTTCGTGAGCAAGCGCAACGGACGCAAATTCAAGGCTTATCTCGTCGTACAGCCGCAGGGCAAAATCGGCTTCGAGTTCGCGCCGCGGGCGCCGAAGGCGGAAAAGAAAGACACGGCAAAGAAAGCAGCGGGAGCAGCCAAACAGCCGCGGGGGAAGTCGGGCAACAACTGAGGATCGAGAGGCTCCAGCAGGTTCCAGTTCTCCAACAAAACACCCGGTTATGCCGGGCGTTTGTTCGTTCAGTGACCGCCAGAACCTTTCAGCGTCTTGCCAGCGTCCCCTGACTTGGAAATTGGTCTGGGCATCCGGCACTCAAACGTCGAGGTTACGCACGCCCAGCGCGTTCGCTTCGATGAATTCCCGCCGTGGCTCGACCACGTCACCCATCAACTTGCTGAAGATCTCGTCCGCCGAAATCATGTCCTCGATCTGCGTTCGCAGCAGGATGCGCTTCGCGGGATCCATCGTGGTTTCCCACAGCTGCTCCGGGTTCATCTCGCCGAGACCCTTGTAGCGCTGGATCGCGAGCCCGCGGCGTGCCTCGTCGAGCAGCCAGTCGAGCGCTTCCCTGAAGCTCGACACCGATCGGGTCTGCTGGCCGCGGCGCACGCTGGCACCGTCACGAATCAGTCCCTGCAGCAGCGCGCCAGTGCCCACGAGCTGGGCATAGTCGCCGCTCTGAACGAAATCCCGGTCGAGATAGGTCGTGCGTACGTTGCCGTGCTGCAGGCGTCGGATCACGAGCAGATGGGATTCGGTTCGATCGTCGTATCGTACTTCGATGCCGAGATCTGCGCTGGCGACCACTGCCGACAGCGTGCGCGCCGCTTCCGCCGCTGACTCGGCGTCATCCAGAGAGAATGCAGGCTGCTGCATGAGCGCGTGCAGGACCAGCGGATCGATGTGCCGACCGACACGCTCGATCACTGCCTCCGCCAGCAGGTATTCCTTGGCCAGATGTTCGAGCGGCTCGCGGCCGATCGGATCGGCATCGGTGGCGGGCATCAGCGCCGCATCCTCCAGCGCCATGTGCAGCAGATGCTGTTTGAGTTCGTGATCGTCCTTGAGATAGCGCTCCTGCTTGCCGTGCTTGACCTTGTAGAGCGGCGGCTGCGCGATGTAGATGTGGCCGCCCTCGACGAGTTCGGGCATGTGTCGATAGAAAAAAGTGAGCAGCAATGTCCGGATGTGCGAACCGTCCACATCGGCATCGGTCATGATGATGATGCGGTGGTAGCGCAGCTTCTCAGGTTTGTATTCGTCCTTGCCGATTCCGGTGCCGAGCGCCGTGATGAGGGTGGCGATCTCCTGCGACGAGATCAGCTTGTCGAAGCGCGCGCGTTCGACGTTGAGGATCTTGCCCTTGAGCGGCAGGATCGCCTGAAACTTGCGGTCCCGCCCCTGCTTGGCCGAACCACCGGCAGAGTCGCCCTCCACGAGATAGAGCTCGCTCAGTGCCGGATCCTTCTCCTGGCAGTCCGCGAGTTTCCCTGGTAATCCCATGCCGTCGAGCACGCCCTTGCGGCGCGTCATCTCGCGTGCCTTGCGTGCCGCTTCGCGCGCGCGCGCGGCATCGATGATCTTGGATGTGATCATCCTCGCCTCGTTCGGGTGCTCGAGCAGAAATGCCATGAGCGTTTCGGCGACGACTTCCTCCACCACGGGTCGCACTTCGGACGACACCAGCTTGTCCTTGGTCTGGGACGAGAACTTGGGTTCCGGCACCTTCACGGACAGGACGCACGTAAGGCCCTCCCGCATGTCATCGCCGGTCGTCTCCACCTTCGCCTTCTTCGCGACTTCGTTCTGGTCGATGTACTGATTGAGTGTCCGCGTCATGGCCGCGCGCAGGCCCGTGAGATGCGTGCCGCCGTCGCGCTGCGGGATGTTGTTCGTGAAACACAGCACCGACTCCTGATAGGAATCGTTCCACTGCATGGCGGCTTCCACGGTGATTCCGTCTCGTTCCCCCACCGCATGGTAGACATTCGCATGCAACGCATTCTTGGTGCGATTGATGTATTCGACGAATCCCTTCACCCCGCCGGAAAACGCGAAGTGATCTTCCTTGCCGGTGCGCTGATCGGAGAGAACAATGCGCACGCCATTGTTCAGGAACGAGAGCTCGCGCAACCGCTTCGCAAGAATGTCGTAGTGGTACTCGACGTTGCCGAACATCTCCTTCGCCGCGAGGAAATGCACTTCTGTTCCACGCCGCTCGGTCTTGCCGATGACCTTGAGGGGTTCGACCGGAACCCCCAGGCGGAACTCGACGAAATGGACCTCGCCGTCGCGCTTGATCGTGAGCCGAAGCCAGGCGGACAACGCGTTGACGACCGAGACGCCGACGCCGTGCAGGCCGCCGGAGATCTTGTAGGCATTGTCCCCGAACTTGCCACCGGCATGAAGCTCGGTCATCACCACTTCTGCAGTGGAGCGGCCCTCGGCCGGATGGATGTCGGTCGGTATGCCGCGGCCGTTGTCGATCACGCTGACGGAGTTGTCGGGATGGATGATCACCGAGATCTCGTCGCAATAGCCCGCCAACGCCTCGTCGATGGCGTTGTCGACGACCTCGAACACCATGTGATGCAGGCCGCTGCCGTCGGACGTATCGCCGATGTACATGCCGGGACGTTTGCGAACGGCATCCAGCCCCTTCAGGACCTTGATGCTGCTCGAATCGTAGTTGCCGCTTTGCGCGTGCGCGCCATTGTCGACCATAGATCGTCCGTAAGTTGTCGGCGTCAGATGCGCATGGGCATGACGACGTAGAGGAAGCCATCGCTGGCGGGAACCGTCAGCACGGCGCTGGAATTGGCATCGCCCAGCGCGCAGGCCACTGTCGGCGCGTCGAGATTCGACAGGACGTCCGTCAGGTAGGTCACGTTGAAACCGATGTCGAGCGTCTCGCCCTGATAGTCGATCTCGAGCTCTTCCTGCGCCTCTTCCTGCTCGGTATTCGTGCAAGCGATGCACAATGTGTCGGGGGACAGTATCCAGCGCACGCCCCGGAACTTCTCGTTGGAGAGGATGGCCGCACGCTGCAGCGCCTGCAGCAGCACCTGCCGGTCCATCTGGAACTGCTTCTGATACCCGGACGGTATGACACGCTTGTAGTCGGGAAACTTGCCGTCGACGACCTTGCTCACGAGAACAGTCGCGCCGAGGCTGAAGCGCACCTGGTTGCCGAGCACCTCGATCTGTACCGGTTCTTCGCTCTCGGACAGGAGTTTGATCAGTTCGACGACCGCCTTTCGCGGGACGATGACCTCTTCGCGAGACGTGCTGGCGCCGGTGGCCAGCGTGGCGAGCGCGAGCCGATGGCCATCGGTGGCGACCACGGTGATGGTTCCGTCCTCGATGATGAGGAGCAGCCCGTTCAGGTAGTAGCGAATGTCCTGCTGCGCCATCGCGTACTGAACCAGGGACAGCAGGTTGCGCAGCGCCCGCTGCTCCACGGAGAAGCTGGCACCCACGGTGCTGCCTTCGGCAATGCGCGGAAAATCCTGTGCCGGCAGCGTCTGCAGATTGAAGCGGCTGCGCTCGGCTTTGACGTGCAGCCTGTTGTCGGTGAGTTCCAGACTCACCTCTGCCGACTCCGGCAGGGAACGGAGAATGTCCTGCAGCTTGCGTGCGGATACGGTGACGGCGATGTCCTCGCCTTCGACGGCGCAAGGGCTGCGCGTGATGACCTGGATCTCGAGATCTGTCGCGGTCAGGTTGAGATTGCCCGGCCTGCGTTCGATCAGGACGTTCGAGAGAATGGGCAGCGTGTGCCTGCGCTCGACGATTCCAGTGACTGCGTGCAGGGGTTTCAGCAATGCATCGCGCGGTGCCTGGATGAGCTTCATTCCTTTATATCTTTAATAAGAGTTGATAAGGCCCCGCCGCAGGCGCGTACAACGCGGAGAATTCCTGTGCGCCGAAGAACTTGCAGCACCTGTAACCTCTTGCATAAGGGGGCGGGGAACTGTGCGCCGATTGTGGATAACAAAAAGGGTCAGGTACCGAGCGGGCAGTTGCTCACAATCCATTCACACATTAGCTGCGCAAGACCTGCAGGAGCGCGGCAAAGTCCCGCGTGATCTCGTTGTTGCTGGTGCGCAGTTCGGCGATCTTTCTGCAGGCGTGCAGTACCGTGGTGTGGTCGCGTCCCCCGAAGGCATCGCCGATATCCGGGAGACTCAGCTGGGTCAGTTCCTTAGCGAGCGCCATGGCCATCTGTCGCGGCCGCGCCACCGTGCGGGAGCGCTTCTTCGAGTACATCTCCGAGACCTTGATCTTGTAATAGTCGGCCACGGTCTTCTGGATGTTCTCGATCGAAATCTGGCGACTCTGTACCGCGAGCAGGTCCTTCAGCGCCTCGCGCGTGAGATCGACCGTCAGGCCCTGTCCGGAAAAGCGTGAATAGGCCAGCACCCGCTTGAGCGCTCCTTCGAGTTCGCGGACGTTGGACTGGATATGCTTGGCGATGAAGAAGGCGACGGTTTCGTCGAGCTTGACGCCTTCCGCTTCCGCCTTCTTGAGCAGGATTGCGACCCGCATCTCGAGCTCCGGCGGCTCCACGGCGACGGTGAGACCCCAACCGAAGCGTGAGATCAGTCGATCCTCGATGCCGCTGATTTCCTTCGGATAACTGTCGCAGGTGATGATCACCTGTTTGTGCGACTCGATCAGCGCGTTGAAGGCGTAGAAGAATTCCTCCTGCGTGCGACTCTTGCCGCCGAAGAACTGGATGTCGTCGACGAGCAGCAGATCGAGGGAGTGGTAGTAGCGCTTGAAATCGTCGAACGCCTTGTGCTGATAGGCACGCACCACGTCCGAGACGTATTGTTCGGCGTGGATGTAGCGTACCTTCGCGGCGGCATCGCGCTCGCTCAGCAGATTGCCGATCGCCTGGATCAAGTGCGTCTTGCCGAGGCCGACGCCGCCGTAGACGAACAGCGGGTTATAGGCCGCACCCGGGCGCTCGGCCACCTGGATCGCCGCCGCCCGCGCCAGTTGATTGGCCTTGCCGGTGACGAAGGTCTCGAAGCTGAACAGGGGATTGAGCCGCGATTGCTCGCGCGAAGCGGCAACCGGGGAGCGCTCGGCCTGCGGCGGCAGCGATGGCCGCTCCGGGACCCCTTCCTGGGCCGGAGAAAGTGCGATGTCGATAGCGACCGGGCGGCCGAAGAACTGTGCGGCCTGGGTGGCGATGCCGGCGAGAAAGCGATCCTTCACCCACTGCAGGACGAAGCGATTCGGGACCCAGAGCACCAACGATTGACCGTTGTCGGTCACGCGCAGCGGCTTGATCCAGGTCTTGAACTGTTGTGGGGAAAGCTCTTCCTCGAAGCGCGAAAGGCACGCTTGCCAGAAGCTATCTGTTTGAATCATTGACGATTTTTGATTATTCGAAGAAAGGCGCCGGAACACCCCCAAGGGCGGATTTTATCCTTTCGCGGACAAGTTATCCACAGAGCGGAAACGGGGATTGACAGCGGTAGCCGGTCGAGGTTGTAATGACGAGCTTTTTTGACCGACAAGGCCACACCGCATGAAACGCACCTACCACCCCTCGAAAGTTCGCCGCCAGCGCACTCACGGATTTCTGGTGCGGATGCGCACCCGGGGCGGTCGCGCTGTCATCAACGCCCGTCGCGCCAAGGGGCGCCATCGTTTGGCAGTGTGACGCTGCAGCGACGCGCAGACGCCTGCCGAGAACCCGGCGGCTGACGGGACAGGCCGATTTTCGCGCCATTCTGCGTTCTCCGGCGGTCGCGCGTCGGCGCGTCGTAGAAGGCTACGCGCGGCCAAACGCACTCGGTGTAGCCCGCTTGGGAATCGTCATTGGGCGCAAGGCGGCCGCATGTGCCGTCGCCCGCAACCAATGCAAACGGTGGGTGCGAGAGGCGTTCCGAGCGAGACAGTTCGATCTCGCCGGACTGGATGTGGTGGTTCGTTTTCGACCTCGACGTGAACGCCAAGCCGGGGTGGATACGCGTTCCGATGTGATCGAGATTTTTTCTGCCATTGCCCGATGTCGCGATTCCTTGTCGGCCTGATCCGGCTCTATCAACTTGTCCTCGCCCCGCTGTTTCCGGTGTCATGCCGCTTCGCACCCTCCTGCTCGGAATACGCGAGACAGGCCGTCCTCAAGCACGGCGCACTGCGCGGCGGCCGGTTGGCCGCAACGCGTATCCTCCGCTGCCACCCGTGGCACCCCGGAGGATTTGATCCCGTTCCCTGATTCCTGAAGCGCCATGGATACGCAGCGCATCGTCCTTCTCCTCGTCTTCACCGTTTCGCTCTTCCTGCTGCACGACGCGTGGCAGCGGCAGCACGCCGTGCCGCAAACGCCCAGCGCCGCGACCGACGCCGCCCGCGCGCAGCCGGGAGAGGTACCGGCACCGAGCGCTGCAACGGGCACACCCACGGCGCTGCCGTCGGCACCACAGGCGGAGACCCTGGCCGCGGGCGAGTCCGTCGAAGTCACTACGGACGTGATCCGCGCACAGATCAGCACGGCGGGCGGGGACTTGCGCCGGCTCGAGCTTCTCAGGCAGGCGGACAACGACGACCTGAAGAAATCGTTCCAGCTGCTCGGGGAGGGCCAAGGTCGGACCTATCTCGCTCAGTCGGGCCTGATCGGAGAGGGTTTGCCGAACCACAAGACGGTGTGGACGCCGCGAGCAAAGACCTATCAGCTCGCCGAAGGTGCGGACGTACTGGAGGTGAAGCTGGATGCCTCTGGCGGCGGGGTGCGAGTGACCAAGACCTACCGTTTCCACCGCGACTCGTACCTGATCGAACTCGACCACGAAATCGTGAGTGCGGGCAATGCCGCGGTACAACCGTATCTGTATTTCCAGTTCGTCCGCGACGGCGAAGCCCCGGCGGGGACTTCCCGCATGGCCCCGACCTTCACCGGGATCGGCGTCTATACGACGAAGGACAAGTTCCAGAAGGTGAGCTTCGAGGACATCGCCAAGGGCAAGCTCCCGTATCCGCGAAACAGCACGGACGGATGGATCGCCATCATCCAGCATTACTTCCTGAGCGCGTGGCTGCCCGCATCGGGGGTGCCGCGCGAGTTCTTCACCAAGCGGCTGGCCGACAATCTCTATTCGGCCGGGGTCATTGTCCCGTCAATCGCGGTGGAACCCGGGCAGACGGTGCGTGCGCCCATGTCCCTCTACAGCGGGCCGCAGGACCAGGAGCGGCTGCAGCAGCTGGCGGCTTCGGCGGCGCCGGGCCTTGATCTCGCGGTGGACTATGGGTGGCTCACGGTCATCGCCTATCCGCTGTTCTGGGTTCTGGCGTGGCTGCACAAGCTGGTTGGCAATTGGGGCTACGCGATCATTCTGCTCACCATCCTGATCAAGGCGGCGTTCTATCCGCTGTCGGCGGCGAGCTACCGGTCGATGGCGAAGATGAAGGTGCTCGCACCAAAGCTCCAGCGCTTGAAGGAGCAGTACGGTGACGACCGTCAGCGGCTGCACCAGGCGATGATGGAGCTCTACAAGACGGAGAAGATCAATCCTCTCGGCGGGTGTCTGCCGATCGTGGTGCAGATTCCCGTCTTCATCGCGCTCTATTGGGTATTGCTGAGCAGCATCGAGCTGCGCCAAGCACCCTTCATTCTCTGGATCCACGACCTGTCCAAGCCGGATCCCTATTACATCCTGCCGATCCTCATGGGGATCAGCATGATCCTGCAGAGCCGCCTGAGTCCGGCGCCGCCGGATCCCATCCAGGCGCGCATGATGCAGATCATGCCGATCGTCTTCAGCGTGTTCTTCTTCTTCTTCCCGGCCGGACTCGTCCTCTACTGGCTGGTGAACAACATCATCTCGATCGCGCAGCAGTGGTACATCACGCGCGGCCTCGAGCGGCAAAAAGGTGCCGTGGCGAAGACCTGAGTCCGCGATCGGGGCGCGGGCGAAGCGGGGAGAGGCGATCGTCGCGGTTGCGACCCCCGCCGGGGCGGGGGCGATCGGCATCGTCAGGGTTTCCGGTTCGAACCTCAATCCCCTGCTGAAGGGGATCCTCGGCGGACCTCTGCCGCCACGGCAGGCGGTTCTTTCCCTGTTTCGGGACGATGCCGGGACCGTGATCGATCAGGGTCTCGCGCTCCACTTTCCCGCGCCCGCGTCCTTCACCGGTGAGGACATGCTGGAACTGCAGGGGCACGGCGGCCCGGCTGTTCTGACTCATCTCGTCCACGCCTGCATGGCTTTCGGCGCTCGCGCCGCCGAGCCCGGGGAATTCACGCTGCGGGCCTTCCTGAACGACAAGATCGATCTGGCGCAGGCCGAGGCAATCTCTGACCTGATCGCAGCGAGCACTGAAGAAGCTGCCCGATGCGCGGTCCGATCACTGACAGGAGAGTTCTCGCGGGCGATAGACGATCTGCGGCAGGAGCTGCTCGACCTTCGGGTGCTGGTCGAAGGCACGCTGGATTTCCCCGACGAGGAGATCGACTTCCTGGAATCGGCGAACGCTCGCGGACGCTTGCAGCGCTTGAGACAGCGCTTGGCGGCGACGCTGCAGGCGGCGCAGCAGGGAAGTCTCCTGCGTGAAGGAATACGCGTCGTGCTGGCGGGCAAACCGAACGTGGGGAAGTCGAGCTTGCTCAATCGGCTGGCCGGCGAAGAGCTCGCCATCGTGACGGACATCCCGGGGACGACGCGCGATGCGATCCGGCAGACGCTGCAGATTCAGGGTGTGCCGATGCAGGTGATCGATACAGCGGGACTGCGCGAATCCGGAGATGCGGTCGAACGCATCGGCATCGAGCGCGCGTGGACAGCGCTTGAGAGCGCCGATGTCGTGGTGCGCATGCGGGAAGCCGGGCTGCCGGAGACGGAGGAGACCGGGTGGGAGCGTTTGCCAGGGTCTATCCGGAGGATCGAGGTCATCAACAAGATCGATCTCACCGGGGAAGCGCCTAGACTGGAAACGTCGGACGCGGCAATTCGGGTCTGGCTCTCGGCGCGCTCGGGAGCCGGGGTGGAGTACCTCGAGAAGGCCTTGTTGAGAGCGGTTGGCTGGCAGGGCAGGGGGGAGGGGGTGTTCATGGCGCGCGCCCGCCACCTGGAAGCGCTGCGCGCAGCCGAGGTATTGGTCGGGGACGCAGAGATCGAGAGTGGAGGGCTGGAGCTATTGGCTGAGCACCTTCGCCTTGCGCACGACGCACTGGGCTCGATCCTCGGCGTCGACACCGCGGATGATCTCCTTGGCGAAATTTTCGCCCGCTTCTGTATCGGCAAGTGAAGCGTCACGGTTTCACGTGGAACAGCGGTGATGATGTGTTTCACGTGAAACAGGCGTCCACGTCGACTCGGCCCACGGCCTTTGCGGTATCATGTGCGCCCCGCGCGAGCGGCATCGCCCTTCCTGCCAGATGCGATATTCCACCGACTTCGACGTAATCGTGATTGGCGGCGGCCACGCCGGAACCGAGGCGGCGCTTGCGGCGGCGAGACGCGGCAGCCGCACACTCCTGCTGACCCACAACCTGGAAACCCTGGGTCAGATGTCGTGCAATCCGTCGATCGGCGGCATCGGCAAGGGACATCTCGTGAAAGAGATCGACGCCCTGGGTGGCGCGATGGCCGTCGCCGCCGATGCAGCCGGTATCCAGTTCCGCATCCTGAATGCGAGCAAGGGGCCGGCCGTGCGCGCAACGCGAGCGCAGGCGGACCGCGTTCTTTACCGCCGGGCGATCCGTCACCGCCTGGAGAATCAGGAAAACCTCTGGCTATTTCAGCAAGGAGTGGACGACTTGATTCTCGATGGGGACCGGGTCGTCGGTGCCGTGACGCAACTCGGGATCCGCTTTCACGCCCGGGCGGTCGTCCTGACGACTGGTACCTTTCTCGCCGGGCTGGTTCATGTCGGTCTCACGAACTACCAGGCCGGGCGAGCCGGCGATCCCCCGGCCCTCAAGCTCGCTCAACGCCTGCGCGAACTGCGCCTGCCCGTGGGGCGGCTCAAGACCGGCACGCCGCCGCGTCTCGACGGTCGGACCATCGACTTCTCGGTCATGACCGAGCAACCCGGCGATTCACCGACCCCGGTGTTTTCTTTCTTTGGCAGCCCGGAGGAGCACCCGCGGCAGGTGCCGTGCTGGATCACGCATACCAACACCAGGACGCACGACATCATTCGGGCGGGCCTGGATCGGTCGCCCCTGTACACGGGCGTGATCGAGGGAGTGGGGCCGCGCTATTGCCCGTCCATCGAGGACAAGGTCAACCGCTTCGCGGGAAAGGACGCACACCAGATCTTTCTCGAACCCGAAGGGCTGGAAACCCACGAGATCTATCCGAACGGGATCTCGACCAGTCTTCCCTTCGACGTGCAGATCGAGATCGTCCGCTCCATCAAGGGCCTGGAAGCAGCGCACGTCCTGCGGCCCGGGTACGCCATCGAATACGATTATTTCGATCCGCGGGGACTCAAGCGCACGCTCGAAACCCGCGCGATCGAGGGATTGTTCTTCGCCGGCCAGATCAATGGCACGACCGGCTACGAGGAAGCGGCTGCGCAAGGATTGCTCGCGGGGGTGAACGCCTCGCTCCACGCGTCGAACGAAGAAGGCTGGACGCCGCGGCGGGATGAGGCCTACCTCGGTGTGCTCGTTGACGACCTGGTGACGCGCGGTGTGACCGAGCCCTATCGCATGTTCACCAGCCGCGCGGAATACCGTCTGAGTCTGCGCGAGGACAATGCCGATCTGCGCCTGACCCCTACGGGGCGGCGGCTGGGGCTGATCGACGACCATCGCTGGAGCGCGTTCGACGCCAAGCAGGAGGCGATCGAGCGCGAAACGGCGAGGCTGCGCGAAACCCGGCTCAGCAGCCGGCACATTTCCGCCGAGGATGCGCTGCGCGTGCTGGGGCAGGTGATCGATCGTGATCAGCCGCTGCACACCTTGCTGCGGCGCCCGGAAGTCACTTACGAGCGGCTCATGTCCCTACCTGGCGCCGGCCCTGCCGTCGCGGATGCCAGAGTCGCCGAGCAGGTGGAGATCCAGGCGAAGTACCACGGCTACATCGACCGGCAGCGCGACGAGATCGCGCGGCATCGGGAGAGCGAGGCGATTGCCCTGCCTGACGATCTGGACTATCGCTCGGTGCAAGGCCTGTCGGTGGAAGTGCGGGAGAAGCTGAATCTGCACCGGCCGCAGACGCTGGGTCAGGCTGCTCGCGTGCCCGGTGTCACTCCGGCCGCGATATCGCTGCTGCTGGTGCACCTCAAACGCCGCACGCAACGTCCGCAGAAGAGGTCGGCATGAACGAAGCCATCATGAGTCAGCTCGAGCGGGGATTGCTCGAACTCAAGCTCGCGCTGCCTGGAGCGGCTGCCGAGCGCCTGATCGCCTATCTCGATCTGATGGTCAAGTGGAACCGCGTCTACAACCTCACGGCGATCCGCGAGGTGGACCGGGCGCTCACACATCATGTGCTCGACTGCCTTGCCGTCGTCCCGCATGTGGCGGGCGGACGCGTGGCGGACGTCGGCAGCGGCGCCGGACTGCCCGGCATCCCGATATCCGTTGCACGGCCAGCGTGGCAGATCACCTTGATCGAAAGCAATCACAAGAAGAGCAGTTTCCTTTCCCAGGCCGTCGCCGAACTCGGCATCGCCAACGCATCCGTCGCTCAAGAAAGAGTGGAAGCGATCGAGCCGACGGGGAGTTTCGATCTGGTTGTCTCTCGCGCGTTTTCCGACTTGCCGGAATTTGCCCGCCTTGCGGGTCGCCTGGTCGCCCCCGGTGGCACCCTCGCAGCAATGAAGGGTCTGTATCCGGACGAAGAGATCGCCTTATTGCCCCGGGACTGGCGCGTCGAAGCGGTCGTTCCCCTTCGTGTGCCCGGCATCGAGGCCGCACGCCATCTGGTGCTGATGAAACGCGCGTGATGGTCAGGATCATCGCGGTCGCGAACCAGAAAGGCGGCGTCGGCAAGACCACGACGAGCGTTAATCTCGCGGCCAGCCTGGCGGCGGCGCACCGGCGCGTGTTGCTCGTCGACCTCGATCCGCAAGGCAACGCGACCATGGGGAGCGGCGTCAACAAGCGCACTTTGACGCATACCGTCTACCACGTGCTGCTCGGCGTGCAGCCCCTGTCGTCCGTGCGCGTGACCGAAACCAAGGGACTCTTCCACGTGCTGCCGTCGAACCGGGAACTGGCCGGTGCGGAAGTGGAACTGGTCGACATGCCGCGGCGCGAGCATCGCCTGAAGGGCGCCCTGGAAGCGGTCATCGAGGAATACGATTTCGTGCTGCTCGATTGTCCGCCAGCGCTGAGTCTGCTCACGGTGAACGCCTTGACAGCCGCGCATTCGGTCATGATTCCGATGCAGTGCGAATACTATGCGCTCGAAGGACTTTCCGATCTCGTGGGCACGATCAAGAAAGTGCGCGCTCACCTCAATCCTCGATTGGAGATCGATGGACTGCTGCGAACGATGTACGACCCGCGCAATACGCTGGCGCATCACGTATCCGCTCAGTTGAAGCAGCATTTCGGCGACAAGGTGTTCAATACCGTGATTCCCCGCAACGTGAGGCTCGCGGAGGCGCCGAGCTACGGGCTGCCGGTGGCGGTGTTCGACAAGCAATGCAAAGGCAGTCTGGCTTATCTCGCACTCGCCGGAGAAGTTCTCGGTCGACTGCAGGCGGCCGATCGGTGAGGATGAATTGGCAAAGCTGAAGGGATTGGGCCGAGGCCTCGATGC
>JAEUMW010000128.1 GCA_016791345.1 Betaproteobacteria bacterium
CCCGGCGCCCGAGACGAGTCCGCAGGCAGGCGTGCCGCGCGCCCGTCTGGTCGAATTCACCATGCGCTCCGCAGACAGCCGGATCTATCCGGGCATCGCACGCGACCCCGGTACGTACGGGACCGTCGATCCGGCCGATCCCTCCCGGCTGATCGTCACGACCAGTCGACCGGCACCGTACACGCGGACCGTCACCGTGTACGTCCCGCAGCAATACGTTCCGGGCACGGCTGCGCCATTCATCGTCGGCACCGACGGTCCCGATCCGCTGCTTTTCACCGCCCTGGACAATCTGATCGCACAGGGGCGTGTGCCGGTGATGATCGCGGTTTCCATCGGCAATGGAGGCGGCGACGCGCAAGGCAGCCAGCGTGGACTGGAGTACGACACGATGTCCGGACGCTACGCCGACTTCGTCGAAGCGGAAGTGCTGCCGGAGGTCGAGAAGCGAGCTCAGGTGAAGCTCACACAAAATCCTGAGGGACGCGCGGCGATGGGCTGCAGCTCCGGAGGGGCCGCAGCG
This sequence comes from Betaproteobacteria bacterium, assembly GCA_016791345.1. NCBI lineage: Bacteria > Pseudomonadati > Pseudomonadota > Betaproteobacteria > Betaproteobacteria bacterium. Next base: position 524 of record JAEUMW010000128.1, read on the forward strand.
CTCATCATGGCGTGGTATCGCCCCGACCTCTATCGCCGCGTGCTGTCGTACTCGGGGACTTTCGTGAATCAGCAGTGGCCGCGCAGCGAAGAGACGCCGCACGGCGCGTGGGAATTCCACGAACGGCTGATTCCCGAGAGTCCGCTCAAGCCGATCCGCATCTGGCTGCAGGTCGGCGACGGCGATTTCCTCGACCCCGGCGTCATGCGTGACGGCATGCACGACTGGGTGCTCGCGAACGAGAGAATGGCGCACGTGCTCGCGGCCAAGGGCTACCGCTATCAGTTCGTGTTCGCGCGCAACGCCGGCCACTGCGACTTCGCCACGAAGCTGCAAACGCTGCCTGCCGCCCTCGAATGGCTGTGGCAGGGCTACCAGGCGTCGGCGCAGTAGTACCTTGCGTCTGCATCCGCCCCTACGGAAAGGCGGGAATCGTCGGTTCAGTGCCCTCGACCTGGGCGGTTGGGTGATGCTGCCTGATACGTTCGCTGATGTCGTCGACGCGCGCGAGTGGCACATCGACCATGAGCAGGAGTTCACCCTGATCGATCGCCTGCTCGAACCTCCTGAGGCGCGTGTTGCCGACGTTTAGGCCGATCATGCCGCCGACCCAAGCGCCGATCCCGGCACCCGCCAGACTCGATGCGAGGATGATTCCACCGGCGATTACCACTGCACCCGGAGTCAAGGCGATCCCCACCAAGCCGGCAAGCAACCCCGCCACGCCGCCCTGCGCCACCCCACGTTCGATCGCCGGAATGAAGTCCGATTTCTGCCTCATTGTTGCCTCCGGTAAGTCCTCGAGCGGCGTCCCCCGTTTGGCGAGTACGTGAATGTGCTTCTCATCTATGCGCGCAAGCAGCATGTCGTCCACCACTCTGCGCGCGACCTCGACGTCCGGTACCAGGCAGTAGATTCGTCTTAGCATCGCGTGTCCTCCTCTCCTTTGGAGCGGGCGAAGAGCCCCCGCTTCCCGTACCTCTTCTTCAAGGATAGGTCGCGCTAGCGCACCTTGCCGTCAATTCGTTGAAGTCGACGTGTTGCAAATTGGCTCCTCGTTGGGAAAAGACAACGCGAAACCACTGCCCCTGCTGAAGTAGAATTTGCGTCCCGCAAACAGGGAACTTTTATCGTGTGTAACTTCCGTTTCGGCGCGATGTTTTGCGTGTGCCTGGTTCTCGCCGGCTGTGCGACGCGGCCGGTCAATCCACGCATCGAGAACGCCGATAGTGCCATCGGCTACCGCCTCACTGCCCATCACCCGAAGTTCAAGGAACAGCAGAACCTGGTCATCCTCGCGTTCTCGGGTGGAGGAACGCGCGCCGCTGCGTTCTCCTACGGCGTGCTGGAGTATCTCCACAGCACCGAAGTCATCGGCCCCAAGGGCAACAAGACGCGGCTCCTGGACCACGTCGACCTCATTACCGGGGTGTCGGGCGGAAGTTTTACGGCGCTGGCCTACGGGCTGTACGGCGAGCGGCTGTTCGACGAATACGAGACACGCTTCCTCAAGCGAAACGTCCAGGGCGAGATCATCGCGCGCACCTTCTCCCCTTCCTACTGGGGCAACCTCTGGTCCCGGGGATGGGGGCGTTCCGAGCTGGCAGCCGATCTGTATGACGAAATCCTCTTCGACGACGCCACGTACGGTGACCTCCGCCGTAAGGAAGGTCCGTTCGTTCTCGTGTCGGCGACCGACATCTCGACAGGCGGGCGCTTCGGCTTCAGTCAGCTCACCTTCGACATCATGTGCTCCAATCTCGATGACGTGCGGCTGTCCCGTGCCGCGGCGGCTTCGTCGGCGGTGCCGGTCGTGCTGTCCTCGCTCACCTTCAACAACTACGGCGGCACCTGCGGGTTCGTCGCGCCGGACTGGACGAGGCTCTTCCTCGATTCGGAAAAACCGCCGCGTCCGGCGGCGCGCGCGCTGCGCTCCATGCGCACCATGGAGACCTACGGCGACGGCAAGGAGCGTCCGTTCATCCACCTCGTGGATGGCGGCGTGTCGGACAACGTGGCGATGCGCGGGGTGCTGGAGTCGCTCGAACTCATGGAAGCCCTGCACTACATCGGCGAGCCGACGCCGCTGGATAACGTGCACCGCATCATTGTCTTCGTCGTGAACTCGCTGTCCTCACCGCCCACGTCGTGGGACAAGTCCGAGAAGCCACCCGGCATGATCGAACTCATGCTGAGGTCGGCGGGCGTACCCATCGATCATTTCTCGTACGAGTCGATCGAGCTTCTCAAGGACATCGGGGCGCGCTGGAACACCATGAAGCTGATCCGCAACTCGCCCGCGATCGCCAACAGCGGTGATCCGAGGCTCACCGCCGCCGTACGCGGGCCGGACATCGAGATCTACGCCATCGACGTGTCGTTCGCCGCGCTCCGGGAATCGTACCCGGCGGAGTTCGCGTACCTGAACGAGCAGCCGACTTCGTTCGTGCTGCCACCGGAAGCAGTCGATCGCCTGCGCGCGGCGGCCGGCAAGATCATCGCCGATTCGCCCGATTTCAAGCGCCTGTTGAAGGATGTCGGTGCGACGATCGTGCCGCCGGCAGTACCGCCCGTTCAGGCGGCCGGCAAGTTGGGCCACTGAGGAGCGGTCCCGTTGACTGACACTCCCGCCTCCTGGCGAACGGTGGTTGCCGGAAGCTCGTTTGCACTCGCGCTGGCACAGCTCGTCGGATGCGCCGGCGCGAGCACCCAAGCCGTCGCGGAGACGACTTCGGTCGCACGCATCACCGGAACGATCACCTATCGCGAACGTGTCGCGCTGTCACCCGATGCGCTCGTCAAGGTGCAACTGGTGGATGTGTCGCGGACCGATGCGCCTGCCGTCGTGCTCGGCGAAGAGGTCGGCCCGGCGGCCGGACGGCAAGTGCCGATCGCTTTCGATATTTCCTACGATCCGGCGAAGATCGAACCCAGGAACACGTACGCGCTGCAAGTGCGCATCGAGGAGGGCGGGAAGCTGCGCTTCATCAGCGACCAGCGCTACGCGGTCATTACGCACGGTGCACCGATGCACGTCGACATGGTGCTGAAGGCAGTCGCGGCAGCACCGCGCTGAGGGGAAGGGGAGAGCGTTTTACCGCGCGGTGTTCTGCCGCCCCCTCAGCAGCACCAGCACCGCACCGGCACCACCGTCGACCGGGCGCGCCTGGCAGAAGGCAAGGATTTCCTGCCGCTGAGCGAGCCAGAGCGCCGTCTTCGACTTGAGCACCGGCTCGCCGTTGACGGATCGCAATCCGCGTCCGTGAATGATGCGCACACAGCGCCAGCCCTCGCGCAGACACCGCTGCAGGAAGGCGACGATCGCTTCGCGCGCCGCGGCCACGGTCAGCCCGTGGAGGTCGAGTTCGCCCTGCACCACCCAGTGTCCGCGCCGCAGCCTGCGCAGCGTCTGACGGGATAGCCCGTCGCGCACGAAACCCAGTTCCGCGCCGGATTCGAAGCCGTCCTCGAGGGGGGAGGCATCCGACAGACTCTCCGCGAGAATCTCCTGCTCCGTCCGCATGCGCTGCAGCGGGATCGGGTCGACACGTCGCGGCGGGTGCAGCACCCGGTCCGTCGGCTTGATCGGCGTCACGTCGCGCAGCGCCTCGCGCAACAGATCGAGCGCGTCGGCGTCGTCGTCGGATGCGGGCGGCAGCGGTTTCATCGGCGGCAGGAACGGCACGCGCCTCAGCCGGCGTGCTCCTCGAGATATCGCTGCGCGTCCAGCGCTGCCATGCAGCCGCTGCCGGCACTCGTCACCGCCTGGCGGTAGACGTGGTCCTGCACGTCGCCGGCGGCGAACACGCCTGGGACGCTGGTTGCCGTGGCGTCGCCCCGATTGCCGCCGCGCGTGATGATGTACCCGTTCTGCATTTCGAGCTGTCCCTCGAAGATGCCGGTGTTCGGCGTGTGCCCGATGGCGATGAACACGCCCTGCGCTGCAAGCTCGCGCGTCTCGCCGGTCTTCGCGTGGCGGACGCGCAGCCCGGTGACGCCGGACTTGTCGCCGAGCACCTCGTCGAGCGTGTGGTCCCACTCGATCGAGACGCGGCCGGCCTTTACCTTTTCCATCAGCTTGTCGACCAGGATCGGTTCGGCGCGGAACTTGTCGCGCCGGTGCACGACCGTCACGTGGCGGGCGATGTTGGAAAGATAGAGCGCTTCCTCCACTGCCGTGTTGCCGCCGCCGACCACGGCCACGTCCTGGCTCTTGTAGAAGAAGCCGTCGCAGGTCGCGCAGCCGGAGACGCCCTTGCCCATGAATGCCTCTTCGGACGGCAGGCCGAGATACTTCGCCGACGCACCGGTGGCGATCACCAGCGCATCGCAGGTGTAGGTGCCCTGATCACCCTCCAGCTTGAACGGCCGCGACTTGAGATCCACGGTGTGGATGTGGTCGAAGATGATCTCGGTGCCGAAGCGCTCCGCGTGCTGCTGGAAACGCTGCATCAGTTCCGGACCCTGGACGCCCGTGGCGTCGGCCGGCCAGTTGTCGACATCGGTGGTCGTCATCAGCTGGCCGCCCTGGGCGAGGCCGGTGATCAGCACCGGTTTCAGGTTGGCGCGGGCGCCGTAGACAGCGGCGGTATAGCCGGCAGGGCCGGAGCCGAGGATGAGCAGTCTGTCGTGTCGGGTCGGGGTGTCCATGATCTCCGGTCGAACGTTTGGGAGGGCGATGCTCCGCAATCTAGCAGGCCAGGCGCGATTTTTCACGCCCGGCGCAATGCGGGCATCGGCGCGTGGCGTCCGACTTATCGAGACGGGCGGGGCGTGCTAACCTGCGGCCCCCTGCACGCCGTCGACGCCTCATGTCCATCGTAGACAGCCAGACCATCGCCGACCACCACCTCGCCTGGGTGCGCCAGGAATGCGCGAGCCTGCCTTTCACGCCGTGTCTCGCCACGTTGCTCTACACGCCGGCGGCAGATGCCGCTTCGGTGCAATACCGCAATCTCGTGTTGAAGGATGCCGCTGCGGTGGGCTGCGCGACGCGCTCGCTCGACGCAGCGGACGCGGACGCACTCCACCGCTGCATCGGGGAGGTCAACGCCGATCCCGCGGTGCATGGCCTGGTCGTGCTCTATCCGTTGAAGAGCAGCATGCGCGACGAGGACATCATGGATCTCGTCGTGCCGCACAAGGACATCGAGGGGCTGCATTCGATCAACCTGGGCTACCTCATCAAGTACAAGGTGTTCCTCGACGAGGCGCGAACCCGCAAATGCGTGGTGCCGGCGACGGCGAAGGCGGTGGTGAAGGCGCTGCAGTGGTATCCGCAGGTCACGATCCGCGGCGCCTTCGTGGCGCTCGTCAACAACTCCATGCGCGTCGGCAAGCCGCTCGGCCTCATGCTGGAAAACCTCGGCGCGACCGTCGTGAAGTGCTATCACCTGACGCGCCCGCAGGATCTCGAGGACTGCGTGCGGCGTGCCGACATTGTCGTCACCGCCGTTCCCGATCCGGCGTTTGCGCTCGATCCGGCGTGGGTGCGGCCGGGGGCGGCGGTCTTCGACGTTTCGTATCAGGGCAACGTCGACGTGCGCGGGCTCGCCGGGCGCGCCGCGCTCTACACCGTCCCGGACAACCGCCTCGGCCGCATCACGCGGGCGATGATGCTGGTGAACCTGGTCTACTGCGCAAAGTCCTGCAGGCCGGCGTCCTAGCGCGTCGACAAGGTCACGGCGGCGTGCCGAACAGCATGCCCACCCCGGCGGTGACGGCCATCGCCAGGGCGCCCCAGAAGGTCACGCGGATGGCGCCCGGCGCGATCGGCGCACCGCCAACCCAGGCTGCCAGGCCGCCGAGAACCGCGAGCGCCACCAGCGAGGCGGCCGCGACCGTGGGAATCAGCAGTGAAGCCGGCGTCAGTGCGATGGCGAGAAGAGGCACGGCAGCGCCGGCCGAGAAGCTGCAGGCCGAGGCGAAGGCAGCCTGCATCGGTCGCGGGCGCATGGCCTGCGAGATGCCGAGCTCGTCGCGCGCGTGAGCGCCCAGCGGGTCGTGCGCCATCAACTGCACTGCCACTTCGCGGGCCAGCACCGGATCGAGGCCGCGCCGGACATAGATCCCGGCGAGCTCCTGGCGTTCGCCTTCGACGTCGGCGTTGAGTTCGGTGCGTTCGCGCTCGAGTTCTGCCCGCTCGCTGTCGGCCTGCGAGCGCACCGACACGTATTCGCCCGCCGCCATCGACATGGCACCGGCGGCGAGCCCGGCCAGCCCGGCGACGAGGATGCTCTGCTGCGTCGCCTGCGCTGCTGCCACGCCGACGACCAGGCTCGCCGTCGAAACGACCCCGTCGTCGGCGCCGAGCACGGCCGCGCGCAGCCAGCCGATGCGATCCGTGTAATGCCGTTCGCGATGGCGCCGCACAGGACGACCCTGAACTTGGCGATGCTGACAGCCGGCGCCTGCGTTCAGGCAATGCGCAGCTGCGCGAGCGAAGCCTTCGCCGCGCCGCCGCCGATGTCGGGCGTGATCGCAAGTTCGAGCACCGTAACGCCAGCGAGCTGCACGCGGTGATCCTCAGTCTCGGTGGTCGCGCCGCTCGGACTGAAGTTCCACTGCTGCCGCACGATGTCGCGGAAGGACTGACCGCCATCGGCAGACCAGCGCAGCACGTACTCCTGTGTCCGCTCCACCTCGGTCTCCACGAAGTCGACCCGGATCCAGCGCAGCCGCTGTGGGTGATCGAAGAGAACGCGGATCGTCTGCCGGCCGGCTTCGGCCGCGCGCCAACCGGCGCCCTTGCCGGGAATCAGTGCGGCGTCGATGGGGTGGGCCGGATCTTCGGACGTGATCTCCACCTCCGCCAGATCTTCCACGTTCAGCCAGTCCTGCTCCGGCGGGACGGCGCCCTGCCGGGATTCGGTGATCATTCGCTTGCGCATGCTGTTTCCTCCTGTGTAAGGGTGCGGCTGCCGGTGTGTGCAGCGTTTCGCCCCACTACTTCTTCGCGTAATCGGCGATCTTCTGCGAGAGCTTCGCCATCAGGCTGGCGAAACCTTCGCGCTCCATGATGCTCGTGTACTGCGCGCGCTTGAGCGCGAGATCGCTGATGCCGTCGGCGATGATGTTGACGATGCGCCAGCGGGTGCCGTCCGGGCTCACGATGTAATCGAACTTCACCGGCTCGCCCTTGGGCACGAGCAGCGTGTAGCGCACGATCGAGCGGTCGGCACGCGCGCTCTCGATGCCGTCGTAGCGGAAGCTCTGCCCGTCGTAGGCGTTGAACTGCGACGCGTAGGTGGCGATGCTCAAGTCGGTGAGCTTCGCGACGAAGGCATCGCGCTCACCCGGCGCAAGGCTGTTCCAGTACTTGCCGAGCACCGACTTCGCGATGACGTCGAACTGGAGCGCCTCCTTCACCACGGGCGCGAGTTTCCTGTAACGCCCCTCGTAGCCGAGGCGCTTCGCGTCCCGCATGACCTCGATCAGCGTGGCGTTGAGTTTGTCGGCGCTCTGGCGCTGCGGCTCCGCCGATTGCGCGATGGCGGTCTTGCCAGCTGCGATCAGCAGAAGCACGAGAAGGAAATTGAGGAATCGCATATTGTCCGGGCGCTCGAGGCTGCGGAAGTATCTGCGGCATCGGCGCGGGGGTCAAATCAGCGCCGGTGCGCTGGTCCGCGCCTTCTTCGTAGATTTCGGTATGCATGCTGCAGCCAGGTGAGCAGGCTCGGCAGCACCAGCAGACTGCACAGCAGGGTGGTCACGATGCCGACGGTCAGCACCATTCCCATGCTGGCCATCCCGCGGTGCATGGAGACGGCGAGGCTGCCGAACGCGCTCACGTTGGTGAATGCGGACAGCAGCACGGCGAAGGCGGTGCTGCTGTGGAGCACGAGGCCGTCCGCCGGCGGGGCGGTGCGAAACCGGTGCACCATGTGGATGCAGTTGTCGACGCCCATGCCGAAGACCAGTGGCAGCGCGATGATGTTGGCAAAGTTGAAGTGGATGCCGAGCAGCGTGATGAGGGCACCGGTGAGGAGCGAGGCGAGGACGAGCGGAGCGAGCACGAGCACGACGTCGACCTTGCGTTCGAGCGTGAGGAGCAGCACCAGCGTGATCGCCACCAGCGCGTAGGCGAAGGCTTCGAGAAAAGCGCGCACGACTGCGGCGCCCGATTCGAGATAGACCACCGGCAAGCCGGTGGCATGCGGCGCCACGGCGCGCACCTCGGCGACGAAGCGCTGCATCGCCAGCCCGTCGTGGAGATCTTCCTTCGGCTTGATTTCCACGCGATGCAGGCCGCCCGGCGATATCCAGCGCGCACGGAAATCCGCGGGCAGCTCGGTCGCGTCGACGCGGTGTGCATGCAGCGCGTCGGAGAGCTGCGCGAGCTGGCGGTCGAGGGAGCCGAGGAGGCTCGTCGTGACCCCCTGCAATTGCGCACCGCGCGCGGCGGGAGGCAAGTCGTCGATGCGCGTAAGCAGTCGCCCGAGTTCGCGCTCGAGCTCCCGGCCAGAGGGCGCGTCCGCCGCGTCGGGATGCGCGGCGAGATAGGCCGCGAGCACGCTGTGGAAGTGGCGGATTGCATCCTCCTGCTCGGCGGCGGTGGGCGCAGGCTTTCTTTTCGCGCTGTCGAGATCGGACCCGAGGGTGAGCGAGAGCTCGTCGATCAGCGCGAGCTTCTCGTCCTGATGTGTCGGCACGAAATCATCGAGCGTGCGGACCTGGGCAACGGTGGCGAGCCTGGCCAGTCGGGGGGCCACCGTGGCGGCCTCTTCGGCGGTCGGCGTCAGCACGGAAAGCGACCAGGGGGAGCTGCCGCTGTCGTGGAGCAGTTCGCGGAAGGTGCGCACCGATTCCGCCTGTTGATCCAGGAGATTGAGCGGATTGTGGTCGAACTGCGCGTGGTGCAGCCCGAAAAGCGCGAGTAGTCCGAGCGCGCCGGCGACCGCCAGCACCGCCCGGGAATGCCGCGCGGGAAAGGCCATCGCCGTCAGGAGGAAACGCGGCAGTGGCCGCGCATGACCGTGTCGTCCCCGGTAGCGCACCGGCCGGCGCAGGCACAGCAGTGCCGGGAGCACGGCCAGCGTCACGATGAGGCTCACGAACATGCCCACGCCCGAGATGATGCCGAGCTCCGCGACCCCGGCGTAGCTCGTCGGCACGAAACAGAAGAATCCGATCGCCGTGGTGAGGGTGCCGATGCCGAGCGAGCCGGCCACATGCAGCGTGGCGCGCTCGAGCGCGGCGCGATGCGCGGGGAGCACGGCGGCA